>NZ_JCBCCK010000057.1:0-7149 GCF_059864935.1 Planktosalinus sp. | reverse complement strand
TCAAGAGGAAAAAGCCTTTGAAAGAGTGTGTCGAAGTTTTCATCAATTAGAAAATTAGGTTCTGACTTCTAATATAATCAAAAAAGGAAACAATTGCTACTAGATGCTTGAAATTTAGATGAAAAGCAGCCGAAGTTTATATTTCCGTAAAGCCCACCTGATGTTCTTTCAGAAACTCCTTTATCATATCAACACGGATACATTGCCCAAGATGCAGGAAAGCATAGTCGTTGACTTTCTTTTTCCTACCGTTGACCAGGATCTGTTTTTCCTCAAGATCGAACCCCAAATGGAGGTGTTTGGTGCTTTGTTGCATCCCGAAAATAATCCCATTTTTGTCAAACAACGGTCCGCCACTTTGTCCGCGCAAGCCGGGAGTGCTCATTTCTATTCCGGTTATGGCATTGTTTTCGGCAATGTTTCGGGTAATCATCCCCTCGATGCGGAAGTAAGGAACCACAGCCTGCTTGCTGTTGTCAAAGTTAATATCGTCAGTTTCTTTGAAGTATTTAAAGTTTTTAAATTCAGGGAAAGGGTAGCCCAGACGGCAAAGTGATTTACCGGGTTCAATTTTAGAGGTGTCTTTTAAAAACTTTGCGTGTGATTTATATTTGATGGCATTAAAACCTTCAAGTTTTATAATGGCCAGATCGAGTGTTTTGTGGAGATGAATAGTGATGTTGTCAAACCGGTCCACACAACCCATAAAGCTGTTTTTAACCTGGACGACAGTCTCGTGTTTGTAGCCGTATTTTTTCTCCAGTGCAATCAAATTTTGCTGGTGCATCAAGTCGTTGTTGAGTTTTGATGCTTCCTGCCTAAAGTTTCTATATTTTTTATTGGTCGGGTTTGAATTGAGGATGAGTTGGGCCACATGTTTACAAGTCACAGCAACTCCCTGATCATTGACAAAAAAGAGGGTGGATAAACCGGGCACGATATCGTTACTGCCATAGTATCGCACGATGCTTTGCAACGGTCGGGTAAATTGAGCAACTTCTTTGATGGCATTAACAAACATGGAATCTATTTTTTCTTGTTTCGCTTATTGTAATTTTTATCACCTCTGGTTTTAGGCTTTTTGTATTTTTTGACAATTTCCCTGCGGTAAGCCCCACCCAGATTCACCTTTTTATTTTTGTCCTTTTTTTTGTGAAAAGCAGGGCCGGGAGCATCCTCGTCATTTTTGTACCTTTTATTGGGATTGTAAATTTCCTTGACTTCTGGACGTTCTTCAGCAGTAAGTAGTTCTGAAACTTTCACTCCGGAAGGCATTTCAGTTACCGGAATTTTCATTTGCATCAGTGCTTCAATATCTTCCAGTGACTGTTGCTCTTTTGGTGTGGTCAACACCACAGCTTTGCCCGACTGCTCGGCACGTCCTGTTCGCCCTATGCGGTGGATGTAGTTTTCAGCATATCCCGGGGTATCCACATTAAAAACGTGACTCACCTGTTCAAAATCAAGTCCGCGTGCCATGACATCGGTGGCAATTAAAATACGGTTTTCACCGGCTTCAAACTGCCTGATACTTCTGATGCGGTAATTCTGAGTTTTGTTGGAATGAATAATACAAAGTTCTTCCTTAAATCGTTCATCCATCAGTTCAAAAAGCAGGTCGGCTGTTTTTTTGTTTTTAGCAAACAAAATGACTTTGGTGAATGTCTCCTTATCGGAAAGCAATTCCAGCAACAAATTCACTTTGGTATAAAAATTCGGAACTTTATAAACTTCTTGTTTGATGTTTTTCAAGGGTTCGCCGCTCAAAGCCACGCTGATACGTTCGGGGTTTTTAAAAAAATCGTCCAGCAGGGCATCCACTTCATCAGTCATAGTGGCCGAAAAGAGTATGTTTTGTCGCTGCTGCGGAAGTATGTCAAATATGTTGATGAGTTGATGCCTGAATCCTAAGTCCAGCATCACATCCACTTCATCAATTACCAGTTTTTGAATGGATTTTAAATGCAGGACGTGGCTTACGGCCAGGTCATACAGCCTGCCGGGAGTGGCAACTATGATGTCAACACCTTCGGCAACAGCTTGTTTTTGGGTGTTGATATTGGTGCCACCATAAACGCCCACGATTCTCATATTCACATATTTGGCCAGTTTTTCGGTTTCTTCCACTACCTGAAGCACAAGTTCGCGGGTGGGTACCAGCACGAGTACACGCGGATTGGGTTGTTTAGAAAACGGCAGCATTCGCAAAAGCGGAAGCATATAAGCAATGGTTTTTCCGGTTCCGGTTTGGGCAATACCCACCATGTCCCTTCCTGACATCACCACGGGAAATGTTTGCTCCTGTATGGGCGTAGGGGTTACAAAACCACGTTCTGTCAACCCGTTGAATAGGGGGGTGGTTAAATTAAAATCTTCAAATGTTGTCATAGGTATCAATACGGAGACAAAGGTAAGCTTATTTTAGATTTAGCAGTTTCTTTAGATTGCTTGTGTAAAATAATAGGTATTTTTGTGGGAAGATTTCAAACGACCATGAAGAAAAAGTTACTTGCCTTTGCAGGCTCAAATAGCAGTACTTCTATCAATCACGCTTTTGTGAGTTTTGCAGCCTCACAAATTGGCTCCCACGATGTCAAAGTGATAAAACTCACTGATTATCCTCTTGAAATGTTTAGTGAAGATATTGAAAAAGAACGCGGTTACAGTGTTGAATTAAGAATGCTTTTGCAGGAAATCAAATCGGCCGATGGGTTGATGATTTCAGTAAACGAGCACAACGGAGGACCTTCGGCATTTTTTAAAAATGTAATGGATTGGTTGTCGCGTATTGAATACAAATATCTGGAAGGAAAAAAAGTCTTATTAATGAGTACTTCAGACGGGCAACGGGGCGGAGCAGCTTCACTGGAATATGTCAAAAACCGCATTCCCCGACACAATGGTGTAGTGACTGAAAGTTTCAGCTTTCCCGGGTTTAAGGATAATTTTTCGCTCAGCGAGAACAAGATCACCGATGAAATCCTTTCACTCGGCTTTACTGATGTGTTGCAGAATTTTGAACATCAAATTTCCATTTAATTGCGACAGCAAAAACATATCACACTCAATGATACTGAGTTATTTAAAAAGCAGTTAATTCACTGGGCACAACAGTTTGAAGAGGTGGTTTGGCTAGATTCCAATGCCGCCGAAAATATTCAAAATCGAAACTACAAATCCTTTGATGTGCTCCTTGCGGTGGAAGCGTTTACTTCCATTAAAACCGATGCCGAAAATGCTTTTGAAAATTTGAGGGATTACCAAACACACACGGCCGACTGGATTTTTGGCTACCTCACTTATGATTTAAAAAATGATTTGGAAAACCTGACCTCATCCAATTTTGACGGTCTCGGTTTCCCGGAATTGTATTTTTTTCAACCGAAGAAATTGTTTTTTCTTAACGGAAACCAACTCGAAGTCAGCTATCTGAATTTTGTAGCTGATGAAATGGAAGAAGACCTGCACGCGATTAAAAACTTTAAGATTGAGGCACAACCTCCTGTTCCGAAAGTTCCGGAAATCAAAGCGCGAATCCCTAAAACGGACTATCTAAAAAAGGTAGTCCAAATGCTGCATCACATCCAGATGGGGGACATTTATGAAGCCAACTTTTGTCAGGAGTTTTATGCTGAAAATGCAGTTATCCACCCGCTTGAAACTTATCTGAAGCTCAATGCCATTTCATCCCCGCCTTTTGCTGTGTTTTTAAAATTGACAAATTTGTTTTTACTGAGTGCTTCACCCGAACGATTTATCAGAAAACATGGCAACAAAATCATTTCACAACCCATCAAAGGAACAGCACGCCGCGCCACCGATATGGAAGAAGACCAAAAACTTGCTCTCGCACTTGAAAACGACTTAAAAGAACGCTCTGAAAACATTATGATTACCGACTTGGTGCGCAACGACTTGTCCCGTACCGCCAAACGCAACAGTGTACATGTAGAAGATCTTTGCAAACTTTTTACCTTTAAACAAGTACACCAATTGATTACCACTGTAGTTTCTGAAGTCGCTACAGAAACTTCAATAATTGATGTTTTAAAAACAATTTTCCCAATGGGTAGCATGACCGGTGCACCTAAGGAAAGCGCGATGAATATCATTGAACACCTCGAGGAAACCAAACGTGGCTTATATAGTGGTGCTGTGGGCTATATCACTCCAAACGGCGATGCCGATTTCAACGTGGTCATCAGAAGTATTTTGTATAACCGAAGCAAAAAATACCTCAGTTTTTCAGTAGGAAGCGCCATCACTATCAAATCCATCCCCGAAAACGAATTTGAAGAATGCCTCCTTAAAGCAAAAGCAATACTGGAGGTGTTGAAATAATTCAGGTTTCAGATTAATTGGTCAGGTTTCACAAACTTGAAACTACAAACCAGAAACCTAATCACTATCTTTGCCGCTAATTTATGATTACCTGATGAAGTTTGAATTAAAAGCCAAAGACCCGAATAGCTCTGCACGTGCAGGGATAATAGAAACAGACCACGGCACCATTGAAACACCCATTTTTATGCCGGTGGGAACTGTGGGCACTGTAAAAGGAGTGCATCAGCGTGAGCTTAGAGAAGATATCAACCCCGATATTATTTTAGGAAACACCTACCACCTTTACTTAAGACCACAAACAGAAATCCTTGAAAAAGCCGGTGGCTTGCACAAGTTTATGAACTGGGACAGAAATATACTTACTGACAGTGGTGGTTATCAGGTGTATTCCCTTTCGGCAAACCGAAAAATTAAAGAAGAAGGAGTAAAATTCAAATCGCATATTGATGGCAGTTACCATTTTTTTTCACCGGAGAGCGTGATTGAAATCCAACGCACCATAGGCGCAGACATTATTATGGCTTTTGATGAATGCACACCCTATCCTTGTGATTACCGTTATGCCAAACGCTCCATGCATATGACCCACCGCTGGCTGAACAGATGCATTTCCCATTTAGACAAAACACCTTTGAAATATGGTTACGATCAGGCGTTTTTTCCGATAGTGCAAGGAAGCACCTATAAAGATTTACGACAGCAATCGGCTGAATATATTGCCGGTGTGGGTGCTTTTGGAAATGCTATAGGCGGGCTCTCTGTGGGTGAACCTGCCGAAGAAATGTATGCCATGACCGAAGTGGTCACTGCTATACTACCGGAAGATAAACCCCGTTATTTAATGGGAGTGGGGACGCCTGTAAACATTCTGGAAAACATTACTTTGGGTATCGATATGTTTGATTGTGTCATGCCCACACGCAATGCCAGAAACGGAACCCTGTTTACCGCACACGGCACCATCAACATCAAAAACAAAAAATGGGAAGATGATTTTTCGCCCCTTGACGAAATGGGTATCACATTTGTGGATACAGAATATAGTAAGGCCTATCTTAAACATTTATTTTCGGTAAACGAATTGCTAGGAAAACAAATTGCGACCATTCACAATCTCGGTTTCTATTTGTGGTTGGTTCGTGAAGCCAGAAAACATATATTAGCAGGAGATTTTGCCGCGTGGAAAAACAAGATGGTTAAGCAAATGGATAACAGGCTATAAAATTGCAAACAGAAACATAAATGTTTACAATCTTAGACAGATACATAATCAAAAATTACCTGGGCACCTTTTTGATGCTTCTTTTTTTGTTTATACCTATTGGAATAACAGTAAACCTCGCTGAGAAAATTGGAAGGATACTGGAAAATGAGGTGCCGTTGAGCGAAGTTTTGGCTTATTACGGTTATTTTACCATCTATTTTGCTAATCTGCTGTTTCCTTTATTCCTGTTTCTATCCATTATTTGGTTTACGTCAAAAATGGCCAACAACACTGAAATTGTTGCCATTTTAAGCAGTGGGATTTCGTTCTACCGGTTTTTAAGACCCTATTTTATAGGAGCCACAATAGTTTGTTTTGGAGCATTGTTGTTGGGAATGTATCTAGCCCCGATGGCCAGCAAAGGTTACAATGAGTTTACTTATCAATATTTGAAAAAAGGAAGAACAGACCGTGACCAGGTGAATGTTTACCGCCATATCAATGAAAACGAAGTGATATTTGTGAGTAACTTTGTTGCCGAAAACAATTCGGGAACTTTTTTTACACTGGAGCACTTTGACGGCAATGAACTTAAATATAAAATATCGGCAAACCGAATCAACTTCAATCCGGCCGACAGCACTTACACCTTATTTAATTACATCAAGCGAAAAATTGGAGAAAAGAATGACATTATAATTACCAAATCCCGTTTGGATACCATTCTCCCGTTTGAAATAGACGATTTAACACCTGTAAACTATATAGCAGAAACCCTGAATTACAGGGAGCTTAACGAGTTTATCGCAAAGGAACAAATGAGGGGCTCGTCACACTTAAACCGTTATGAAGTGGTCAGGCAAAAACGCTGGAGTTTGCCTGTAAGCGCTTACATATTAACATTAATTGCTGTTGCAGTTTCCTCTAAAAAGCGTCGTGGCGGTATGGGGGTCAATCTTGCCATTGGGATTTTAATCGGGATGATATTCGTGTTTTTTGATAAAGTTTTCGGCACTATGGCAGAGCAATCTGATTTTTCACCATTCATTGCAACCTGGTTCCCCAATATTTTATTTGGAGCATTAGCCTTATACCTGCTTTATGTTGCAAAACGATAAACTACTCAACTATCTCCACCTTCATTTTATAGTTTTTATATGGGGGTTCACAGCAGTTTTGGGAGCTTTGATTTCGCTTGATGCCACACCTTTGGTCTGGTACAGAATGTTGATTGCCTGGGTGCTGATTTATATTTTTGTGATTTGGAGAAAAATCAATCTCAGATTCAGAACCCTCACATTACTAGGGTTTGCTCTGGCAGGGTTTATTATTGCGCTTCATTGGATTACTTTTTTTGCTGCCATCAAGGTTTCAAATGTTTCGGTAACGCTTGCAGTGCTTTCAACAGGTGCGTTTTTTACTTCATTGCTGGAGCCTATTTTCTATAACAGAAAAGTGATTTGGTATGAAGTCATGTTTGGCATTTTTGTCATTTTTGGATTGTACTTGATTTTTGATGTAGAAACCCAATTCCTTACCGGAATTCTTCTGGCACTCAGCTCGGCATTTTTGAGTGCATTGTTTTCTGTAATTAATGGAAA
>NZ_JCBCCK010000043.1:0-7682 GCF_059864935.1 Planktosalinus sp. | reverse complement strand
AAAAATCATCAGGGCATCATCAAATGCCGATGAAGCACGTCAAAAATTGATTGAACGTTTTGAGCTTTCAGAGATTCAGGCAAAAGCAATTGTTGAAATGCGCTTACGTCAATTGACGGGGCTGGAGCAGGATAAATTGCGCAGTGAGTATGAGGAGTTGATGAAAACCATTCAAGATTATAAGGACATTCTTGCCAGCGTTGAAAGAAGAATGCAAATCATAAAAGATGAGCTTCTTGAAATTAAGGAGAAATATGGTGACGAGAGAAGATCAACCATTGAATATGCAGGAGGCGATGTTTCCATCACAGACTTGATTGCCGATGAACAAGTAGTCATTACAATTTCCCATGCCGGTTATATCAAGCGCACACCGCTAAACGAGTACAAAACCCAAAATAGGGGAGGTGTAGGCCAGAAAGCAAGTGCTACAAGAAATGAAGATTTCCTTGAGCATCTTTTTGTGGGAACAAACCATCAATATATGTTGTTCTTTACTCAAAAAGGAAAATGTTTCTGGATGCGTGTTTTTGAAATTCCCGAAGGCACAAAGACTTCAAAAGGAAGAGCCATTCAAAACCTGATTAACATTGAACAAGATGACAAAGTGAAAGCCTTTATCTGTGTTCAGGACTTAAAAGATGAGGAATACACCAATAAACATTTTGTAATTATGGCAACCAAGAAAGGGGTAGTTAAAAAAACCTCACTGGAGCAATATACAAGACCAAGAGCAAATGGAATCAACGCTATCACCATTCGTGAAGACGATGAACTTCTTGAAGCAAAACTCACCACAGGCGACAGTCAGGTAATGCTTGCTGTAAAATCCGGTAAAGCTGTGCGTTTTGAAGAAAAGAAAACCAGGCCAATGGGTAGAAATGCTTCAGGAGTTAGAGGTATTACCCTTGCTGATGCAAATGATGAAGTTATCGGTATGATTACCATCGATAACCCCAAGGAAGAAACTATACTTGTTGTTTCAGAAAACGGGTATGGAAAACGCACATTTATAGACGATCCTGAAGACGGTGAAGCCATTTACCGAATAACAAACAGGGGAGGAAAAGGCGTAAAAACCATTTCAATTACAGAAAAAACCGGTAAATTAGTAGCCATTAAAAACGTTAAGGACAATGATGATTTGATGATCATCAATAAATCAGGAATTGCCATAAGAATGTCAGTTGACAATTTACGTGTTATGGGAAGGGCTACACAAGGGGTAAGACTCATCAAGGTAAGAGAAGATGATGCCATTGCCGCTGTTGCTAAAACCATGAAGGATGATGCCGAGGTTGAAAACGGAACGGATGTTGATATAGACACTAACAATCAAGAATAATAAAAACAACAATTAAAATGAAAAAAACATTTTTAATCGTCATGGCATTGTTAATGACTGTGATGGTATATTCACAACGACAAGAATTGAGAGAAGCTTCGCGAAGTATTAACAAAGAAGACTTCGACTCAGCTAAACAAGCCCTTTCAAAAATTGAAGGGCAAATTGCATCACAGGACGCAAGTACACAGGCAGAATATTATTTATACAAAGGCCAGGCTTATCTTGGTGCAGCTGGAAATAAAGAACAGGACTTGTTGACTGCTGCTAAGGCATTCAAAAAAGTTATTGAACTTGAGGAGTCAGGAAGACAAAAACACACCAAACAAGCCACTGAGGAAATTCAGGCACTGCTTGTAAGGCTTGTAAATACTGCAATTCAAGATCAAAATGCACAACGGTTTAGTGCCGCTTCAAAAAAACTCTATGCAGGGTACACCATTAGCAAGACAGATACTGTTTATCTCTATTTTGCAGCAACAAATGCAATGAGCGCCCAGGAATATGACAATGCAATGAAATATTATGAGGAATTGATAAACTTAGGTTACTCCGGAATTGAAAAAGAGTATGTCGCAACTGACAGGGAAACAGGTGAAGTTGTTGTTTTTGGAAACAAAGAAGAACAAAACCTGATGATGATGTCCGGTGAGTATGTAAGGCCTCAGGAGAGAATGTCTGAGTCCAGAAGACCAATTATTTTGAGAGATCTTGGATTGATTTACATCGAAAAAGGGAAAGTCGATCAAGCAAAACAACTCATTGCTGATGCCAGAAAAGCCAACCCTAATGATGTAGGTTTAATCAGGGCCGAAGCAAATATTGCATTGCAAATGGACGATATGAAAACCTATAATGCCCTAATGCAAAAAATCATAGCTACAGATCCTGACAACCCTGAAATTTACTACAATCTTGGTGTAAGTAGTGCCAGTATAGGTGACAAAGAAAATGCAAAAAAATATTATAACCAGGCACTTAAACTTGACCCAGATTTTCACAATGCTCAGGTTAACCTTGCCGTTTTGATATTGGAACAGGAAGAAGTACTTATTGAAGAAATGAACTCGCTGGGAACATCTGCCGCAGATAACAGAAAATATGATGAGTTGCGTAATCAAAGAGATAAAATGTACCGCGAAGCAATACCTTATCTGGAAAGTGCTCTAAAAGGAAGGCCAAATGATATTGATATTATGCGCACGCTGATGAATATTTATTCCATCATTGCTGAAGATGCCAAGTTTAAAAACATGAGAGAACGAATAGAAGCCATTGAAAATTAACAATAAAATCCCGGTAAAAATTATCGGGATTTTTTAGTTGATTATTCTTTTGATCACCCTCAACTTGTGGCTGTGACGCTTGAGTTCCACATTAAAAATACCACTGTGGTCCAGCCTGTCAATCCTCACTTTGCCATGAGCGTGAATGATGTAATTGTCTGACATAATGATACCCACGTGAGTAATTATTCCTTCACTATTATCAAAAAAAGCCAAATCACCGGGTTCACTTTCTTCAATAAAGCTCAGTGTTTCTCCTTGACTGGCCTGTTCTTTGGCATCCCTTAATATAGGATAACCGTTGAGTTTGTATACCAGTTGTGTCAATCCGCTGCAGTCAATTCCAAAAGGACTTCGGCCACCCCACAAATAGGGTGTATTGGTGAATAACAAAGCCGTCTCAATTATTTTTTCCTTCGGAAGTTTGCCTTGAGTGGAATTTCCGTCGTGTTTGTGGTTTAAAAAGTTTAACGCATTTAAATTGGAGCCGATGGGAATTGGAACTAGAGTTCCGGATTCATCTGAGACAAATTCCATAATATCTGAAGTCATCTTTAATTCTTCCGTGTTAAACCCGTGGTAGATTTCAGAAGAAATTTCAAGATATTGCTTGTTGTCAATCCAGCCTTCATAGTCGTCAAAAGCAATTCTGATTTTACTCCAGTTTTTTCTTGATTCAATGATTTTGAAAAATTCGCCATAAAGCAATTGTGTTACCATTTCGCTGGCATCACTTGCCTCACGTCTCACCGGAATCAGACTTAAATTGCAGAGGCCGTACTTCATCTATTTTCTTTCGATAACAATTGCCGACGCACCACCGCCACCATTACAGATGGCAGCTGCTCCCAATTTTGCATTGTTTTGTTCCAACACGTTTATCAAAGTAATGATAATTCTCACACCACTGCATCCCAGGGGGTGACCCAATGAAACAGCACCGCCGTTAACATTAACTTTGGAATCGTGAAGACCAAGTATTTTCATATTTGCCAGTCCCACCACGGAAAAAGCTTCATTAAACTCAAAATAATCTACATCATCCATTTTGATTCCAGCTTTATCAATGGCAAGGGGAAGTGCTTTGGCGGGTGCAGTGGTAAACCACTTGGGTTCTTGTGCTGCATCTGCATAACTTTTAATGTATGCTAGTGGTTTTAAACCAAGTTCGTTGGCTTTTTCTTCACTCATCAAAACTACGGCGCCAGCACCGTCGTTTATTGTAGAAGCATTAGCGGCGGTTACAGTACCTTCTTTTGTAAATGCGGGTCTCAATGAAGGTATTTTTTCAAGAAAAACATTTTTAAACTCTTCATCTTCAGAAATTAGTATAGGATCACCTTTTCGTTGAGGCACTTCAACAGGAACAACTTCATTTTTGAATTTTCCTTCGGCCCATGCCTTTGCACTTCTTTCATAAGATTGAATGGCAAATTTATCTTGCTCTTCTCTGCTGAATTTATACTCTGCTGCGCAAAGATCGGCTGAAACGCCCATAGCATTTTTATCATAAGCATCTACAAGCCCGTCTTTTTGCATACCGTCTTCCATAGTGTGCGGGCCAAATTTTGTTCCTCTTCTCAAATGTGCATAGTGTGGAATATTGCTCATACTCTCCATTCCACCGGCAACGACTATATCTACATCTCCGGATTTTATGGCTTGCGCCCCTTGCATCACAGCTTTCATACCTGATGCACATACTTTGTTGACAGTTGTACAACCCACAGTATTTGGAATTCCTGCGCCAAGTGCAGCCTGACGAGCAGGCGCCTGTCCAACACCGGCCTGAACCACATTGCCCATTAAAACCTCCTGAACAAGTTCGGGTTTTAAATTGATTTTATCTAAAGCGCCTTTTATGGCGATGCTTCCCAGTTGGGCGGCAGTAAATGATGATAAACCTCCCATAAAACTCCCAATAGGTGTTCTGGCAGCAGAAACGATGACTACATTTTTACTCATTATGTATGTTTTTGATTGCTAAAATTAAGAGTCCAAATTTAAACAAAATATGTGCATTTATCAATGAAAAGGGGAAAGAATAAACCGAAGGGAAATTTAAAATAAAGGTTTTGGAAATAATAAATCACTTAAAATTCGTCCCAAAAATGTTGAATTATAAATCTAATATTCAAGATTTGAATACTATACAGGATAACTGGATTTTAAGAATTAAATGGTAAAAAAATTTCTGTCGAAACGTTAAAATATTTTTCACATTTTTTGTTGCTACATTAATTTTGATAGCTTACATTTGCAACCGCCTTTTAAGGGCATAAAAGTTCTAAATTAAAGGAGAGTTGCCGGAGTGGTTAACGGAGCAGTTTGCTAAACTGTCGGCGGGTAACTGCCGCGTGGGTTCGAATCCCACACTCTCCGCAAAAATTACTTTCAAGTTCTTTATTTAATTTATAATTTTAAACCGAATTTTTTTCGGGGTGTAGCGTAGCCCGGTTATCGCGCCTGCTTTGGGAGCAGGAGGTCGCAGGTTCGAATCCTGCCACCCCGACATTTTTATTCTATCTTTGGTCGCGTAGCTCAGCTGGATAGAGCATCTGCCTTCTAAGCAGACGGTCAGAGGTTCGAATCCTCTCGCGATCACAAGTAAGCCTCAGTTTTGAGGCTTTTTTGTTTTCTTAAAAAAATTATATTTTTCTACAAAACAAAACCAACTTGTTTTTATCTTTATCTGTAGTGAAAAACAGATAGTTGTCTCCACCATCAGTTATTTTCCACTTTGATTTTAATGTATCAACACTTTCAGGAAAGTTCCTTGTTGTGATGTTTGCTTTGATTCCTGATAGGCTCTTTTTTAATTGGCCTTTTTTGTAAGGCAGTATTTTTTGAATTTCAAATCCCCTTCCGGGAAAGTCAATTGAATGGTCTGAAGTAAAAAGATGGGTGCTTATAGCCAGTTTTTGAACTTGATAACTCTCGGCTAAAGCTTGAAACATCCCACTTTTCATAATTGCGGCATTGGGTTCATAAAGGTATTGTTTCGGTATCGAATATTCTAAAACTCCTTCATTTTGGTAAATTACTTCAAATTCTTCATTTTTGTTTTTTGTAATATTTATGGTTTTGACTGAATGTGGCTTAGTGTTGCTTTTTTTTAATAACCATAAGAGTTCTTTAACTTCATTTTCAACCGCAACGATATGAATTTCAGAAACAAAATTTAATTCATTTAATCCGGCACTAATGTCCAGCATTGGCGACGTTTTTATTAGCAGTGACTTACAACGATCTAGTAAATATTCCAAATGTTTAATAACATCAGGTTCACAATCTGACAGCCGGAAAACTTTGCCTTTGTTATCGTGACGTCTTGAAGGGTCAATATAAATACAATCAAAAGATTTGTGCCTAATAGCCTCAATTCCATCTTCGTTAATACACCTGATATTTGCATTTAATTGCGAAAAATTGTGTGCAGCAATTTTAGAAAGTGTTTTATTGGTTTCAAAATGGAAAACTTCCTTAAATTTTTCGGAAAAGTAATAAGAGTCAACACCAAAACCGCCGGTTAAATCGGCTAAGGTTTTTCCTGAAACGAGTTGAGACTTGTGTTTTGCCGTTATTTCGGAAGAGGTTTGCTCAATATTGATTTTGGGCGGGTAGTAAATATTTTCTGCAATAAACCAAGAGGGAAGTTTGTCTTTGGCTTTTAATTTTCCTTCAATTTGTTGAACAATTTCGCGCATCGAAACTTCTGGATAAGGACTTTTTTTAAACACCAGTTTGCTGAGATTGCTGTCCAGGTTGTTTGCGATGAAATTTTGAACTTCAGTATTTAAAACAGCCTTGTTCAAATTGTATTTAAAAATTTTGGGTTAAGCGCTGTACAATTTTATTTTCCGAAAGGAATTCTTTGGAAATTACTTTAATCACAGTATATGAGGGAACTGCGGCTATCATTCCCATGATACCGAACAGTAAACCCCCAATAACAATGACCAGGAAAATTTCCAGTGGGTGTGAGCGGACACTATTTGAAAAAATAAGAGGTTGACTCAGGAAGTTATCAATGATCTGCCCGATAATAAAACCTATCATTACATATAAGGTAGTGGGGAGAACAACCGTGTTGAAATCTTGACCCAAATTGCTTGACATTGTTAAAAAAAACATGACAAAGGCACCTATAATCGGTCCTAGATAAGGGATGATGTTAAGCAAAGCACAAAGAAAGGCAATGACTATCGCATTGTCAATACCGAAAAATAAAAGAACAAACGAGTAAATAATAAACAACACCAATATTTGGAATACCAGACCAATAAAATATCTGGAGAGCAGGTTTTTGATTTTTTCAAGTGATTTTTCAAACCGACTTTCTTTATCACTGGGAATAAAAGTGAGAATCCCGTTTTCAAGGAGTTTGCTGTCTTTCAAAAGGAAAAATGAAATAAACACAACCGAAAACAAACCGATACTAAATGTGCCAAGTGCACTTAAAAAACTGTTTATAAAATCAGGAATAAAACCAAAATCAATTGAACCAAAAAAATCGGTATCTCCAAATCTTGCTTCTACATCAAACCTTGGTCCGGAGAAATAAGACAAAGTTTCAAGGTATAAATTTTCAATTGTGTCTGAAAGTGACTCTATATTTAAGAGGGATAAATTATGGCTTTGTTGTTTAATGAGCGGAATAAAAAGAAATAACAATCCAATAAAAACCCCGAACATTAAAAGCATAGTAACAATTACAGACATTAAATTACCGAATTTAAGCCTCTCCTTCATAAACTTGATAATGGGCCTGCCTATCAAGGTTACAACTCCTGAAAGGGCTAAATAAACCAAAACACTTTGTGTTTTGTAAAGAAACCAGGCTAAAACAATAAAGCCAAAAATAACGGCCACAGCCTTTAGGATGCCCTTAGTGATTTCACTTGATTGAATCATAGCAATGTAAATTGGTTAGTTTTCAAAAGCATACTTGATAATATTGGCCCCCATTTGTAGGGCTTTTAACCTGACTGCTTCGGGATTGTTGTGCACTTCAGGGCTTTCCCATCCATTTCCCAAATCGGTTTCATAAG
>NZ_JCBCCK010000040.1:0-12345 GCF_059864935.1 Planktosalinus sp. | reverse complement strand
TTTTCCTTTGAAGTTTTCTTTCCAGTCTGCTTCTCCGGTGCGAACAAGTTCGATGGGCTTTATACCAAGCATTTTAATGATTTCCTTGATTTCTTGAGCAGAAGGCGGGTTTTCCAAATACAACACAGTCTCAAACTCCTTACCGGATGCTTCCAGTAACTGTAATCCTTCTCTTGATTTTCTGCAACGGGGGTTGTGGTAGATTTTCATGTTAAATCGGGTTTTTACAAAGATAGCTTTTACCAACAAAAGCACAAATTTACCCGCCGAAGGTTTACCGTAGGGGGGCTAAAAACCACTTTCCTCCTCTTTCTGCCCCATCATCATCAAGTAAGCCTTCAGGAAACCGTCAATTTCTCCATTTAAAATTGCATCTGTATTACCACTTTCGTGACCTGACCTGACATCTTTAACCAGTTTGTATGGGTGCAACACATAGTTTCTAATTTGAGAACCCCATTCAATTTTCATTTTGGAAGCTTCAATATCTTCCCGTTGTGCCAATTGTTTTTGCAACTCGATTTCATACAATTGTGACTTTAGCATTTGCATGGCCCTATCGCGGTTGTCGTGCTGTGAACGGGTTTCAGAACAACTGATTTGGATTCCGGTGGGTTTGTGAGTTAACTGCACTTTGGTTTCCACTTTGTTGACATTTTGTCCTCCGGCGCCGCTGGAACGTGCGGTAATAATTTCAATATCTGCCGGGTTGATTTCAATCTCGATGGTATCATCCACCAGCGGATACACGTACACCGATGCAAACGAGGTATGTCTTTTGGCATTGCTGTCAAACGGGGAAATGCGCACCAGCCGATGCACGCCGTTTTCACCTTTTAGCCAACCGAATGCAAAGTCGCCTTCAATCTCCAGTGTTACGGTTTTTATACCCGCCACGTCGCCTTCCTGATAGTTGAGTTCCTTGACCTTAAACTTGTGTTTTTCGGCCCACATCATATACATACGCATCAGCATAGCAGCCCAGTCGCAGCTTTCGGTTCCTCCGGCTCCTGCAGTGATTTGTAGTACGGCACTCAAGTTGTCACCCTCCTCAGAAAGCATATTTCGGAATTCCAGTTCTTCAATAGACAGCAAAGCTTTTTCATAAGCTGCTTGTGCTTCCGGTTCTGTAGCATCACCTTCTTTGTAAAACTCAAAGAGTACTGCTGCGTCTTCAGTAAGAGTAGCGGCTTTTTCAAAATCTGATACCCATTTTTTGGTGACCCGAAGCACTTTCATAAAAGCTTCGGCCTCGCGGGCGTTGTCCCAAAAATCGGGAGCGAAGGTTTTTTCTTCTTCGTTGGTGATTTCTATCTGCTTGGCATCAATGTCAAAGATACCTCCTCAACGCGCTAATGCGTTTTTGGAGCTCTTTGATTTGTTCAATCTGAACCATAATCAAAATTTTTAACAAAAATAGATTTTTTGAAGCGTGCAGGGCAAGTATTTTCTTTTAATTTTATACAAATTTTTTGGATATGATTATCGATTTACGCAGTGATACGGTTACCAAACCCACTCCCGGAATGCTTAAAGCCATTATGAATGCCGAAGTAGGCGACGATGTGTATAAAGAAGACCCAACGGTAAATCAACTGGAGCAACGTCTGGCATACCTTTTTGGCAAACCTACAGCTTTGTTTTTCCCGACCGGAAGTATGGCCAATCAGGCGGCCATTAAATTACACACCCAACCCGGCGAGCAGTTGATTTGTGACAAATGGGCACATGTGTATAACTATGAAGGTGGGGGTGTTTCTTTTAACAGCGGGGTTTCTTGCAAACTGGTTGACGGAAATCGCGGAATGATTACAGCACAACAGGTGGAAGAAAACATCAATCCACCGGACTTTTATCACAGTCCGTTGACGAGTCTGGTGTGTTTGGAAAATACTACTAACAAAGGCGGAGGGGCCTGTTATGATTTTGACGAAATAATTAAGATAAGGGCAATGTGTAACAAACACAACCTAGGATTGCATCTTGACGGCGCTCGACTATTTAATGCGCTTGTTGCGAAAGACGAAACGGCAAAACAGTATGGCGAAGTGTTTGACACCATTTCCATTTGTTTGTCCAAAGGGTTGGGAACTCCACTGGGAAGTGTGCTTATTGGCGATGAAGCCATTATGAAAAACGCTATGCGTGTTCGTAAAGTGCTTGGTGGCGGTATGCGACAAATAGGTTATATGGCTGCGGCAGGTTTGTATGCACTGGATCATCATATCGAAAGACTGGCCGAAGACCATCAAAAAGCAAAGGAAGTTGGAAATGCACTTAAAAATCAATCTTACATCAGTGAGGTAGAGTCTGTTGAAACCAATATTGTCATTTTTTACCTAAACCCCGGAATCAATGAACCGGAATTTCTTAAAGAGTTAAGTGACAAAGGCATCCGCATCAGTGCAATGGGACAGGGAAAATTGCGCATTGTCACACATCTGGATTATACAGATGAGATGCACCAAAAGCTTTTAAAAGTGATGGGTGAACTATTGTAACAACTTTTTATTTTAGAAGACAAACAAAAGGAATTATATCAGTATTACCAAACTGACCTTTTTATATATTACATAAATCCATTATCTTAACGCTCATTTTTTGAAAACTATTTAACCAACTAACACATCAAACACAAAAGCCATTCATTATGAAAAAAATTTTTACCTTATTCGCATTGACACTATTGGTGTTTTCAGCCTGTAAAAAAGAAGCGGAATCCACTTCCGATGAAAACGAGCGCATCAACGCCTGGTTTGAAGTAAAGTATGAAGAAATGCTGCAAATGAGTCCGTTGCAGTTAACGATGCAGGGCAGAAAAGACAAGTATGATGAGCTTGACGATATGAGCCTTGAGGCTGAAGATCGAATGCTGGATTGGTATGGAAAAAGCGTAGATGAATTAAAAAGTAAATTTGATTACAATGCTCTCGATGCTGAAACTAAAACATCTTATGATTTGTGGGTTTACCAGTATGAACAAATGAAAGAAGGGAAAGCATTTCAAAATATGGATTATATCTTTCATCAAATGATGGGCATTCATACCCAGTTACCCAGTTTTTTGATGAATTTTCACCAAGTGGACAGTCTTTGGGATATGCAGGCCTATATCTCGAGAATAGAACAATCTGACCGTGCTATGAACCAGTTGCTTGATCGTGCACGTTCTCAGGCTGCAAAAGGGATATTACCACCACGTTTTTCATTTGAAGTGGTTTTAGAGCAATCAAAAGCCATCATTAGCGGAGCACCTTTCGAGCAAAGTGAAACAACGGCAGCCATTTGGACTGACATGAACACTAAAATTGAAGCCTTGGAGGACAATGGTGATATCGATGAAGCGATGGCAGCAGACCTTCGTGAAGAGGCTAAAAGTGTCTTGCTAAATCACTATAAACCCGCTTACGAAAACCTGATTTCCTGGCTGGAGACCGAGTTACCTAACTCTGAAATGACTCCAACGGGGGTGAGCAGACATCCTAGTGGGAAGGAATATTATGACTATCGTTTAAAGACAATAACCACAACTAATCTGACTGCAGATGAAATTCACGACATCGGGTTGAGAGAGGTGGAGCGCATCCAAAAGGAAATGATTGCCATAAAGGAACAAGTGGGATTTGAAGGCAGTCTCAATGAGTTTTTTGAATTTGTCAATACCGATGAGCAGTTTTTCTACCCCAATACAGATGAAGGACGTCAGGCCTATATTGATGAATCTAAGATGTTTCTTGATGAACTCACCAAAAAGTTGCCCGATTATTTTGGCATTTTGCCCAAGGCAGACCTGGAAGTTAAACGTGTAGAAGCTTTCAGGGAACAGGACGGTGCTCCGCAACATTATTTTCCCGGTACACCGGATGGAAGTCGCTCGGGGATTTATTATGCCCATTTATCTGATATGAGGGCTATGCCAAAAACCACTATGGAAGGTGTGGCTTATCATGAGGGCAACCCCGGGCATCATATGCAAATTTCCATAGCCCAGGAACTGGAGTCGGTACCAACGTTTAGAACACAATATATGACAACAGCTTATGTAGAGGGTTGGGCATTATACTCTGAGTTACTGGCCAAAGAAATGGGTGGTTATGAAAATCCATATTATGATTTTGGGCGTTTGGTAAATGAAATCTGGCGTGCCATCAGGCTGGTCGTTGATACCGGATTACACGCCAAAGGCTGGACAGAAGCCGATGCCATTGCTTATTTTTCTGAAAACTCATCCATCGCTCCGGGAGCAATCAAAGCCGAAGTGCAACGTTATATGGTCATTCCCGGACAAGCAACAGCCTATAAAATAGGGATGATCAAAATACAAGAGCTGCGTCAAAGAGCAGAAGAGCAATTGGGCAATCAATTTGACATCAGGGATTTTCACGATACCATTTTAGGTGGCGGTGCTATGCCTCTGGAGTTACTTGAACGCAGGGTGAATGACTGGATTGAAAGTCATTAACTATTTTAAACGTTTGGCCTCCAAAGTAACTGTAGGTGGGTGAATGAACAACAAACCACAAACCTAAAAAACCTCTGCGTCCTTGGCGTCTTTGCGGTGAAAGAGTATACGATTCTTTATTCACCGCAAAGACGCGGAGTACGCTAAGATTAGTTTTTAACCTTGAATACCTAGGTTTGTATCACCCCCAAATTAAATGGCCTTTCAATGGGCGCATGATTGGCTGCTTCAATACCCATACTGACCCATGTGCGGGTGTCAACAGGGTCGATGATGGCGTCTGTCCAGATTCTCGCTGCAGCATAGTATGGGGATATTTGCTCATCATAACGCGCTTTGATGCGGTCAAATAGTTCTTTTTCCACTTCGGGAGTGATTTGTTCTCCTTTCTTTTTCAAAGAGGCTGTTTCAATTTGAAGCAATACTTTGGCGGCACTGTTTCCACTCATCACGGCCAACTCGGCACTGGGCCAAGCGACGATGAGCCTGGGGTCGTAAGCCTTTCCGCACATGGCATAGTTTCCGGCTCCGTATGAATTTCCGATAACAATCGTAAACTTAGGCACAACGCTATTACTAACTGCATTCACCATTTTAGCACCATCTTTTATAATTCCGCCGTGTTCGCTTTTACTGCCCACCATAAAACCGGTGACGTCCTGTAAAAACACCAACGGTATTTTTTTCTGATTACAATTGGCTATAAACCGGGTAGCTTTATCGGCACTATCGCTGTAAATTACACCCCCAAATTGCATTTCACCTTTTTTGGATTTCACCATAGTGCGCTGGTTGGCCACAATGCCCACAGCCCAACCGTCTATACGGGCATAGGCGGTGATGATTGTTTTTCCGTAGCCTTCCTTGTATTCTTCAAATTCAGAATTATCCACCAATCGTTTGATGATTTCCTTCATATCATACTGATCGGTTCTGTTGCGGGGCAGGATACCGAATAGATCATCTGGTTTTTCTTTGGGTTTTTCTACTTTGATTCGGTTAAAACCGGCTTTATCAAAATCACCGATTTTCCCCATAATGTTTTTAATGCGGTCCAGTGCATCTGCGTCGTCTTTGGCTTTGTAATCGGTCACACCACTGATTTCGCAATGCGTTGTGGCACCACCAAGCGTTTCATTGTCCACCTCTTCACCAATCGCGGCTTTCACCAGATAACTCCCCGCAAGGAAAATACTTCCGGTTTTGTCCACAATCAAGGCTTCATCACTCATAATGGGAAGATATGCCCCTCCGGCCACACAACTGCCCATCACCGCGGCAATTTGGGTAATCCCCATACTGCTCATCACGGCATTGTTTCTGAAAATGCGCCCGAAATGCTCCTTATCAGGGAAAATTTCATCCTGCATCGGCAGGTAAACCCCTGCACTGTCCACCAAATAAATGATGGGAAGTTTATTTTCTATGGCAATTTCCTGAGCCCTTAGGTTTTTTTTGGCGGTAATGGGAAACCATGCGCCTGCTTTCACGGTGGCATCATTGGCAACAACAATACACTGCTTTCCATTCACATAGCCCATTTTCACCACCACACCGCCACCGGGGCAACCGCCGTGTTCTTCATACATGCCTTCTCCGGCAAAGGCACCAATCTCTATACTCGGTTTTTTTTCGTCAAGCAGGTATTTGATGCGCTCGCGTGCTGTCATTTTACCTTTGGCATTGTGTTTTTCGATGCTTTTTTCACCACCGCCCAATTTTACTTTAGCCAGACGCTGGCGAAGTTCAGAAAGAAGCATTTTATTGTGGTCTTCGTTTTTGTTGAAGTTGATGTCCATAGTTGTTTTTTTGCAGTGCTAAAATACGAAAACTTGCTTAACGGATTTGAAAATTGACAACACACATTTTTGGAATGGCAGGTTCATTTAATTTCACGATATTTGTAATCCGAAAAAAAACCGCAACAGGTTCCATCCCCAAACAGAAATACGGAGCGCTTGCAGAAAATCAAAAAAAGATGAATAAAAAAACAAATAAAAACACCATTCTTGCTTGGGCCACAATAATAATGATTGTAATGGGCTTCATTTTAGTCGGTATGGGAGTATTTCGTTACAACGATATTGCCGGCTGGGGCTTTGGCGCTACAGGCGTAGGCTTTTTTGCTATAGCATGGGTGTTTAATGAACTCAAAGGAAGGGTTTAGGGGTTTATGGTTTGTGGTTTATTGTTTATTGTTCATAGTTCTAACTTCTACCTTAGTAATTTAGTTATGGCGACTATTAAACGATTTGAGGATTTAGAAATTTGGCAATTGGCTCGTGAGATTTGCCAATTTGTTGAAGAATTGATTCAAACTACTGAATTGAAAATCAACTATACGCTTCGGAATCAAATGGAAGCGAGTTCAGGTTCGATAATGGACAATATCGCTGAAGGTTTTGGTAGAGACGGAAATAAAGAGTTTCATAATTTTTTAAGTATAGCCAAAGGTTCTTCAGAAGAATTAAGATCACAATCTTACAGAGCATTTGATAAAAACCTTATAAACTTAGAACAACACAACAAACTCAACGAAATGTGTGAATTGGAAAAAAACAAAATCGGCTCATTTATGCACTATCTAAGAAACACAACATTCAAAGGACAAAAATTCAACAAAAATTTACCCACCGAAGGTTTACCGAAGGCGGGCAACAAACAATAAACAACAAACATTCAAACAACAAAATGTCTGACGATAAAAAAGTAATTTTCTCAATGTCGGGGGTGACAAAAACCTACCCGTCTGCACAATCACCGGTGCTTAAAAACATTTATTTGAGTTTTTTCTACGGTGCTAAAATTGGAATTCTTGGTCTTAACGGTTCGGGTAAATCCACGTTATTAAAAATCATCGCGGGGGTTGAAAAAAACTATCAGGGTGATGTGGTATTTGCTCCCGGATTTACTGTGGGTTTTCTTGAGCAGGAACCCCAGCTCGATCCAGAAAAAACCGTTCTTGAAGTAGTCAAGGAAGGCGTTGCCGAAACGGTTGCCATTCTGGACGAATACAACAAAATCAACGATATGTTTGGTCTGGAAGAAGTGTATTCTGATGCCGATAAAATGGAAAAACTGATGAACCGTCAGGCTGAGCTTCAGGATAAAATCGATGCTTCCAATGCCTGGGAACTGGACACCAAACTGGAAATTGCCATGGACGCCCTGCGCACTCCTGAAGGTGATCAAAAAATAGGTGTGCTTTCCGGTGGAGAAAGACGCCGTGTCGCTTTATGTCGATTGTTGCTAAAAGAACCCGATGTCTTGTTGCTCGATGAGCCCACCAACCACCTGGATGCCGAAAGTGTTCACTGGCTGGAGCACCATTTGGCACAGTACAAAGGAACTGTGATTGCCGTAACTCACGACCGTTATTTCCTCGACAATGTAGCAGGCTGGATCCTGGAACTGGACAGGGGAGAGGGCATTCCGTGGAAAGGAAATTACTCCTCATGGCTGGATCAAAAATCCAAGCGTTTGGCCCAGGAAAGCAAAACTGCATCCAAACGCCAAAAAACACTTGAGCGTGAGTTGGAGTGGGTGAGAATGGCACCCAAAGGCAGGCAAACCAAACAAAAGGCACGTTTGCAGAATTACGATAAATTATTAAGTCAGGACCAAAAGCAGCTGGACGAAAAGCTGGAAATCTACATTCCCAACGGACCCCGTCTAGGAACCAATGTCATCGAAGCCGTGAATGTAGCCAAAGCTTATGGCGACAAATTGCTGTATGACAACCTGAACTTCAAATTACCACAAGCCGGAATCGTGGGTATTATTGGCCCCAATGGTGCCGGTAAGACTACTATTTTTAAAATGATTATGGGCGAGGAAACTCCCGATAAAGGCGAATTTAAGGTAGGTGAAACGGCCAAGATTGCTTATGTAGATCAGGCCCATTCCAACATTGACCCCAACAAATCCATCTGGGAAAACTTTTGTGATGCCCAGGAACTCATTATGATGGGCGGAAGACAAGTCAACTCCAGAGCATATTTAAGCCGGTTCAATTTCGGCGGAAGCGACCAAAACAAAAAAGTATCCACCCTTTCCGGAGGGGAGCGCAACCGCCTGCATCTGGCAATGACATTAAAAGAAGAAGGCAACGTGCTGCTTCTGGATGAGCCTACCAACGACCTGGATGTAAACACCCTTCGGGCCCTTGAAGAAGGTTTGGAAAACTTCGCCGGTTGCGCCGTGGTCATTTCTCACGACCGATGGTTTTTAGACAGGATTTGTACACACATTTTAGCTTTTGAAGGTAATAGTGAGGTGTATTTCTTTGAAGGCAGCTTCAGTGATTATGAAGAGAACAAAAAGAAACGTTTGGGTGGAGATTTAATGCCGAAGCGGATTAAGTACAGGAAGCTTGTTAGGGATTAGTGTTTCTGGTTTGGGGTTTATAAGCTTAAGTATTATCGGCTTTTTTACCGATATTTAAAATTATCGGCTTTTTTGCCGATTTTTGCAATTATCGGCTTTAAATACTATATTTGAATAAAATTTGAATATGATAGCCGTTATCACTGGAGACATTATTAATTCAAGAGCAGTTAAAACTGCTCTGTGGCAAAACGAGTTAAAAGCCGTTTTATCTGCTTATGGCAGTGCGCCCAAAGATTGGGAACTCTACAGAGGCGACAGTTTCCAATTAAGAGTAGAAAAGGAAAAAGCACTTCAGGCAGCCATACACATTAAATCTTGTTTGAAGAAACTGAACCCGCTGGACGTCAGGATGGCCATTGGCATAGGTGAAGAAGATTTCACCGGAAAAGGGGTTACAGAGTCAACGGGTTCGGCATACATTCGATCAGGAAGCTGTTATGAGCAATTAAAAAAACAAAACTTGGCTATTGAGTCGGGAGATGATTCTTTTGATGAATGTTTTAACCTCTTAATTTCGCTGGCATTATTGACCATGGATAACTGGACGGCACTGGTGGCCGGGGTGGTACAAACCACTATAGAACATCCGGAGAAAAACCAAAAAGAGCTGGCTGAAATGTTGGGCAAAACCCAAAGCAGTATCAGTGAAGCCTTAAAACGTGCCGGAGCTCCTGAAATCAACCAATTTATGGAATACTATCACCAAAAGGCACAAAAATTATGGTGGGATTTGCTTTAAAACTACTCCTGGCCCATTTGATAGGTGATTTTTTACTTCAGCCGAAAAAGTGGGTGCTGAACAAGGAAAACAGAAAGATAAAATCCCCTTATTTGTACTTACATATTGGTGTTCATTTTTTACTTCTGCTGCTAATTTTTGGATTTCAAATGCAGTTTTTGTAGGCTTTTGTAATTATTTCTGTGAGTCATTATTTCATCGATTTGCTAAAGTTAACCTTCACGGGAAAAATAAATGACATACTACTTTTTATTACAGACCAGTTGGCACACTTTGTTGTATTACTGCTGGTAATCAATTATTATTTTCCATTCAACGTTAATTCAGAACAGCTGTTTTCAGATCAAATTTTATTATTGCTCACAGCGGTACTGACAGTAACTGTAGTGGCATCCATATTAATGAAGTACCTTATGGCTGTATTCCGGTTTGAAGAAGACCATAAAAACGATTCCTTAAAAAATGCCGGGCAGTACATCGGTATCCTGGAGCGCTTGTTTGTATTTGGATTTATCATATTGGGACAGTGGCAAGTCATCGGATTTTTATTAGCGGCCAAATCGGTGTTTCGGTTTGGGGATTTGTCCCGATCCAAGGACAGAAAACTCACCGAATACATTCTCATTGGCACCTTGCTGAGCTTTGGCATTGCTATAGCTGTTGGTTTGACCTATCTCACTTTAGCGAAAGCGGTTTTAGTATAATTTAGGATTACTTCAGAAAATAATACTCATTTTTCATGGAAATATATTTTTAACTGAACACATAAAAATAAATTTGGTTTTTTAAAATTAAATTTTAACTTTGTAATACAAAGTACTTTTTTATGAAAACAGAACAGGACTACATTAAAGACATTACTGAGATTCGTTCCATGATGGAACGTTCTACCCGTTTTTTATCCCTAACCGGTTGGTCGGGTATCTTGGCGGGGGTTTATGCACTGATAGGAGCGGCTATTGCCTATACAGTGTTTTATACCGAAAATGAATTGTTGCGCTACAACTCTATAGGAAGGGAAGAAGCAGTTGACTTTATGATACCGTTTTTTACGTTGGCAGCCGTGGTACTGGTTCTCGCTTTAGGTACTGCCGTGTTGCTGTCGTGGCGCAGGGCCATAAAGAACAAAGAAGTCCTTTGGAATGCCGCAGCACGCCGCTTGGTAATCAATCTGGCCATTCCGTTATTTACGGGTGGGGCATTTGCGTTTATTCTTTTTTCAAAAGGGTATATCGGGTTAATTGCACCGGTGACCCTAATTTTTTACGGACTGGCCTTACTCAACGCCAGTAAATTCACATTTGAAGAAGTGCGCTATTTTGGTGTCATTGAAATTGTACTCGGACTCATAGCCACTTGGTTTATTGGGTATGGCCTGCTATTTTGGGCACTTGGTTTTGGATTGTTGCATATTGTTTATGGCATTTATATGCACCTGAAATATGAGCGATGAAACCGACTTGTTTAAAATCAACTTTAATTTCCAATAGAATAAATGATTTTAAATATCAAAGGTTACATGTGACCGTTAACAACAATAAATCAGACACATGAAAAATTTAATAGACAATTTACATAAAGCTTTTGAAAGCCGGGTCAGGCTGGGGATTATGTCTGCACTTGCAGTCAATGACTCCTTGGATTTTTCGGCACTTAAGGAATATCTGGATGTAACAGACGGCAATCTGGCTTCCCACATTAAGGCACTTGAGAAGGAAGGCTTTTTAGGTGTGAGAAAATCATTTGTGGACCGCAAACCCAATACACGATACAGTATGACCCAATCAGGTAAAACAGCTTTTGAAGCACATCTGTCTGCTTTGGAAAAATTAATCAAATCTCAACACTAATTTTTTTAACCCTAAACTTTGAAATACAAAGTACTTTTAAATTAATCTATATGGAAACAGAAAACAAAAACACTCTGGAGCGCATCGGGCAGTCCATCAAACGCTCGGTAACTTTAAAACTTATTTCAATCTTTATTTTAATGCTATTGTTGTTAATTCCCTTATCGTTTGTGGAATCATTGATACAGGAACGGCAAAACCTGAGGCAACAAGCCATCACCGAGGTGAGTAGTAGATGGGCCAACGATCAGGAGGTGTATGGCCCCATACTCACTATACCGGTGAGCAAGCGCATCGCTGTAGAAGACGAAATTAAAACTATCAGGGATGAAGTACATATATTGCCATCTGATCTGGAGGTGAGGGGAGAGGTCACCCCAAAAACCCTGAGACGCGGTATTTATGAAGTGGTGGTCTATGATGCCCAATTAACTTTTGCGGGGCGTTTTGACAGCTTGAGTAATTATCTGAACGAATTCAGTGACTTTGAGCCTCATTATGAGGAAGCCTTTCTTACTTTGCATGTTTCTGACCTGCGCGGGATTAAAGAAAAAGTGGTCATAAAGTGGAATGATTTAAACAAAGAGGTCACTCCGGGTTCATCGATTCCAACCATTGTTGCTTCCGGGGTCACCGTAAAGCAAATCTTGGATACTCAACCCGAAGCTGTAAACCGTTTTAGTTTCAATTTGGATTTACAGGGCAGTCAGTTTCTGGGATTTGTGCCTTTGGGCAAAGAGACCCGCGTGGATATCACTTCAAACTGGCAGGATCCGGGGTTTACAGGAGCGTTTTTGCCCAATGAGCGTGATGTTACTGAAACAGGGTTTAACGCACAGTGGAAAGTACTCGAACTCAACCGAAATTATCCGCAATATTGGCGTGGAAACAGAAATATAAATGAC
>NZ_JCBCCK010000030.1:0-1865 GCF_059864935.1 Planktosalinus sp. | reverse complement strand
GTTTCTTCCCGGATATCACCTGTTACCAGTTCGCCGTTGGTAGGGTTGATGGCAATTTGCCCTGAAGTGTAAAGTGTGTTGCCTACAAGTATAGCCTGATTGTAAGGCCCTATTGGTGCAGGCGCATGGGGTGTTTGAATGATTGTTTTCATAATTGATCTATTAGAATGAAAATATACTTTTTAAAGTCTTCTGTCCGGCTCCCTGCGTTTGTCATATTTAATATCGCTGAGCACCGATGATTTGATGCCGACAAAGAAATACCACGAGCTTCTGGCACTAAAGGGCACCCAATTAAAACTCATTTGCCAGCTTTCCAGGTCTCTTTGAAATCGGAGTTGTGTAAACGTAAATCCCTGTTGTTTTAAGTCATATCCCGATGAAGCCCCTACCGTCCAGCGTGGTGATAAATCCACATTTCCGCTAAACATCAGTGAATGTGAGGATATTTCATTTTCTCTTCGGCTATTGGAATAGGTGACTGTATAAGCCAGTCTCAAGTCCCATGGGATAGCATAATTGTACCTACCGATACTGATGTCACGATCTTCATCGCCTGCTCTGTTACCAATATATGTGGGGTTTGAAATGTCATTGGCATCGCCAAAGAGGTCGTCCGGCCTGCCGCCACTCCTGAAGGTTTCACTTGTTTCCGGGTCTTGTGTGCTTCGTTGAAAATCCCTGCTGGAGAAAGAGTAATTCATACTCACATTTGCCGAGGTCATTCGGAACAAACTTCCGCCATTCTCAATATTAAACATATCGATTTTGTTGTTGTTATTGTCCAAAGCATAGGGGTCTAAAATCCCGTTGAAATTAATGTCAAGCTTTTCTACAATTGGAATACTCCCCGATACAATGAGTGGTTGCCATTTTAAGCTGTCAGCCGAAAATGTATAGGATGTCGAAAAGTTTAAGTTGTTTAATAATGAAATCTTTTTGGCTTCGGTGGCAGTGGAATCCCGATTTTTTACTTTCGCTTCAAGGGTGTTGCTTAATCCAAACCCCATATTGCTGGAGTAGTTTTGATTGGGCGCGCCATACATAGTGTTGTCAAACCTGGAGAATATTAATATTTCTTCTTCGCTTAAGCCGCCTGCAATTGTGGGTGTGTATCGCAATTCATCATAATATTGGTCAAATCCCGGATTGATGCTGTAACTCACACTGGGACGCATCACGTGACGAATGGTTTGTATTTTTTTATCATCTCCAAAATTAAACATCCCGTAAAGTGTGGTTCCCAAACTTGTACTGAAACTGTAGGTACGATAGCTGTCAAATCCGGCAACTGTATCAATCACAACCTGGTTCAATTCGGGGTCAAAGGATCTTCGGGTGGTTTTCATCACCCAGGTTTCCTGATAACTTGTGCCCATGCTGGCGCTTAAATAGTTGAGTAACTTGAAGTTTGTACTGATGGGAATGTTGTGTCTGGCACCTAACATCGCGTCTTGAAACATCTCGCTTTTAAAGAAGAGAGAATCAGTGGTTTGCATTCTGTTTTCGGCCGTGACATCATATTGAAAATTGATGTTTTGAATCGCACCTTGTTTAATTCCTGTTTTTGGTGCAAACGGAAACACCCGCGACATACTTGCCGTAACGTTTGGCAACGTCATGTTGATTTGCTGGGTGTTGGTGTTTTGTGAATGTGTTCCTGCAAGACTTATATTCACCTGTGGCTCGCCCTGAAAGGTTTTGGAATAAGACACTGAAGAACTCATTGTATTGTTTAAGAAGTTAGCCGTATTCAATTGATTGATAGATTCCTGATAATATCTACTACTTCCCAGGTTAACAGAAGCGGAAAAGCGAGATGTTGGATTTGACTTGGCATCCTGACTGTGTGACCAGCGAATGTT
>NZ_JCBCCK010000219.1:0-3217 GCF_059864935.1 Planktosalinus sp. | reverse complement strand
TCATAAACAGCTTCTAATTCAGTATGGAACAATCTTAACACCAACTTACTGAAACGCTCACTTTCGAGGGTCAACCACTTGTCCAGCTCGTTTGAAGGAATTCTGTTGGTATATACGG
Source organism: Planktosalinus sp. (assembly GCF_059864935.1). Taxonomy (NCBI): domain Bacteria; kingdom Pseudomonadati; phylum Bacteroidota; class Flavobacteriia; order Flavobacteriales; family Flavobacteriaceae; genus Planktosalinus; species Planktosalinus sp. Next base: position 3,099 of record NZ_JCBCCK010000219.1, on the reverse strand, counting down.
TTTCTTCGTGCCAGGTCCAGGCGTTGGTGCCTTGTGCGCCCAAAGCACTCACCATTTTGTCATACTCATTGGCTACAGAAATTTTGGATGCTTCCTGCGAAATACTGTCTATGGTCCTGTAAATGGCCTTTTTCTTATCAGGGTCTTGCTCGGCTTTGTGTTGCTCATACAAATCTGAAATCTTTTCAAGAAGGACTTTTTCAGCTTCCCATTCTTGGGTTCCGATTTTATCGGTGCCTTTAAACACCATATGCTCCAGGTAGTGAGCAAGCCCTGTGTTATCAGCCGGGTCATAAACCGAACCGGCTCTAACAGCAATATACGTCTGGATTTTAGGCTCGTCGTTGTTTTTGCTTAGGTAGACTTTCAGTCCGTTGTCAAGGGTGTACAATCTTAAGCCCGTGGGGTCATTTTCAACAACTTCATAAGTGAAGCCGTTAGCGTCAGTGTGTGTGGCAATAAATTTTTCACCACCTTGTTTTTTACAGCTTTGAAGCGAAATAAATGCTACAACTGTCATCATTAGTAAAACTTTGTTCATTGTATATTTGGTTATTAATTACAAATAAAAAATCCGTTAGCTAATGTAAACCAACGGATTATATTTTAAAATAGTATTCAATTTACTATTTATGCTAAAAGTTCCGCAACCCTTTTACCAATTTCTGCAGGAGAATCCACAACGTGAATGCCGTGCTCTCTCATGATTTTCTTTTTTGCGGCAGCAGTATCTTCGCTTCCACCCACAATGGCACCTGCGTGGCCCATTGTTCTTCCTGCAGGAGCAGTTTCACCGGCAATAAAACCAACTACGGGTTTTTTGCTTCCGCTTTCTTTGTACCATTGTGCAGCGTCTGCTTCCAACTGACCTCCAATTTCGCCAATCATTACGACACATTCGGTTTCATCATCATTGATAAGCAGTTCAAGTGCTTCTTTGGTTGTGGTTCCGATGATGGGGTCACCTCCAATTCCGATAGCGGTGGTAATACCCAAACCTTGTTTCACTACCTGGTCTGCAGCTTCATAGGTTAGGGTCCCTGATTTTGAAACCAGACCCACAGTTCCTTTTTTGAAAACAAAGCCGGGCATGATTCCGACTTTGGCTTCATCGGGAGTAATCACTCCGGGGCAGTTTGGTCCAACAAGCCTGCAATCTCTATTTTTAATGTAAGCAGCTGTTTTAATCATATCTGCCACGGGAATACCTTCAGTAATTGTAATGATTACTTTAATTCCTGCATCGGCAGCTTCCATAATGGCATCGGCGGCAAAGGCCGGTGGAACAAAAATGATGGATGTGTCGGCACCGGTTTTTTCCACAGCTTCTGAAACGGTGTTGAAAACAGGTTTGTCCAGGTGAGTTTGACCTCCTTTTCCCGGAGTTACTCCACCAACAACATTGGTTTCGTATTCAATCATTTGTCCGGCATGAAACGTGCCTTCACTACCTGTAAATCCTTGGACGATGATTCTGGAATTTTTATTGACTAAAACGCTCATTGAGTATATTTTTTTGAATTCGACTGCAAAAATAAACTTTTATAACGAGTATAAAAATTATACTTTCACTCTGTGATAGGATTTTTGTGTATCGTCTTTATCTGTCACCGGCTGACTAATTTGATAGCCTTTGTATAGCTTGTCGTCCTTGACTTCCCAAATGGTTATGAAATAGGCAATCCCGAGCTCTTCATCGGGGTTTTCAACTGTGCGGATGTAGTATTTGTAGCGTGCAGTAACAAAATTGTCGTCCCTGAGCAGGTGGCTCAATTCGATGCGTATATCAGCATAACTTTTTCTCACCTCGCCAAAGAAGTTCACCATATCGTCATAGTTTAAAATAGAAAGTCCGTCTGTGGTGCTGTTCCAGATTAAAGTAAGCTCCGGATGAAAATATATTTCAGCAATATCAGTTTCTTTGACAAAATTTGAATCGTAAAAAGCCTTGACAAGTTTTTTGGCGTTCATGGGGTTATGAGTTATTTCTTGAGATTTTTGATGTCGTCCAGTATATTTGGGATCAGTTTTATGGATGCAATTTCTTTGTATTTACTTCTAAAATCATCTGCCGGTGTTCCAAAATAGGACTTACCTCCTTCCAGTGATTTACTAACGCCTGATTGTGCTGAAATCACCGCTTTTTTTCCAATGGTAATCCCGCTGGTAACCCCAACTTGTCCCCAAATGGTGACTTCATCTTCTATGACCACACAACCGGCGATTCCTGTTTGTGAGGCAATGAGGCATTTTTTTCCGATTAAAGTGTCGTGTCCCACGTGCACCTGATTATCGATTTTAGTGCCCTTTCCAATTGTCGTATCACCTGTAACGCCTTTGTCTATTGTACAGGCTGCGCCTAAGTCCACATTGTCTTCAATCACTACCCTTCCGCCGCTAATGAGCTTGTCAAAACCTTCAGGGCGATTCTTGTAGTAAAAAGCATCAGAACCTACTACCGTCCCTGCGTGGATGGTAACATTGTTGCCGATGATGGTGTTGTCATAAATGGTGACATTGGGATGAATCAGACAATTTTTTCCGATTTTCACATGGTTTCCGATAAATACATTGGGTTGAATAACTGTCCCTTCGCCTATGGATGCTGATGGGGAAATACTTTCCTTTGAAGCAATAAACGGATTGAAATGAATGGTAAGCTTATTAAAATCCCTGAAAGGGTCGTCTGAAATCAGCAGTGCTTTTCCTTCCGGACACTCTACTTCCTTGTTGATTAGAACAATAGTCGCAGCCGATTTTAATGCTTTTTCGTAATATTTAGGATGATCTACAAACACGATATCACCGGGTTCCACCACGTGAATTTCATTCATTCCCAATACGGGGAACTCGGCGTGTCCCACATAATCACAGTTTAAGATTCTAGCGATGTCTTCGAGTGTTTGTGGCGGATTGAATTTCATAGTAGTTTACGAATCAAAATATTATTCTTTTACCCTCTCTTTATAAGTTCCTTTATCGGTTTCAATTTTAATTTTGTCGCCTTCATTGATGAATAAGGGTACATTCACTATGGCACCGGTTTCAACTGTTGCCGGTTTTGTGGCATTTGTAGCTGTGTTGCCTTTCATGCCCGGC
>NZ_JCBCCK010000191.1:0-3049 GCF_059864935.1 Planktosalinus sp. | reverse complement strand
ATAATCCTTCTTATCCCTAAAACAATACGCAATCAAATCAAACACAAAAGGCGAATGCACGCCATGCAGCTTGATGGATTTGAAGAAGAATTTTATGTATGAGATTAGCAGGTACATTTTTTTAGACTTTAGACGTGAGATATTAGATGTTAGACAAAAGAAAATAGAAAAGAGAAAATAGAGTAGAGAAAAGAGACTCAAAATCTGTCTTAAATCTCACGTCTCAAATCTCATGTCTAATCCACCCCCACTTCCCCGCGTCTTCGGGTGAAAGCGATTAGTATGACACCTATTAGTATAAACAATGCAATGCGGTAAACATAATCGCCATATTTCACATAGAACGTAATTTTATCATTTAGGTAAATGGTTCCTGCCAAGGCACCCAGAGTGTTGTAAGCCAAAGTTTCCCCCACATCGCCACGTTGGTTGATGTATCCTGAAATTCCGGTGTTGGCACTGCGGGCAATGCTTCGGCGGGTTTCAACGGCTCTTAATTTTGCCAGGCTGAGGTGTTGTTTGTGTCCCTGAGTCTCGCCCCACCAGGCATCGTTGGTGATGATGGACAAAAAGTTAGCTTCATTGCGGATGTAGCCCGTTACAAACTCCCCGTAAACCGATTCGTAACAAATAATAGGACCTGTGGCAAAACGTCCATCATTGGAGGTAAATACCCCGCGATAATCCTGAGTGGTTTTCATCGCTACCGTTCCGCCCAAATCGAGCATAATGTCCCCCAACAGTGGTTTGATAATGCCCGGATAAGGGGTGCTCTCCACGCCCACAACAAGTTTGGACTTGTGATACAAATCCATTTCCGGCTTGTCACTAATCATAAAAGCTGAATTGTAAGTATTGTAATACAGTCCGTTGGGGAATTGATTGGTTTGTAAAGTGACTTGTTCGGGGTCGTCAAACACTTTGTATAATGACACACCTGAGAGAAAATTCACTCCGGGATAATTACTTACAAACTCCCTGATCCTGTTGGTTATTGGACTGTTCTCAAAAACTTCAATACGCTCGATATCTGCAAAAACAGTTTCCGGAGAAATCACAAAATCGGTTTCGGGGGTAATTTTGCTTTCGGTAAGGTCAAAAAGCAAAGTGGCGATTTCGTCATTTGTAACGTTGTATTTTTCAGAATAAGGGTCTATGTTGGGCTGTAGGACAATCACATTTACAGTTTCGCCTTCTTCCAGATAGGAATTGTACATTATCAGCGAAATAGCCAATGGAACCAAAATATATAAACCGGCTTTTAAGCTTCCGCGAAAGAGGATGTCTTTTTGTTTGAATTCGCTGTAAAGAATGTAACTTTTAAACAGCGCCAGATTGACAATCCAAACCCAAAGCGTTCCGCCGAAAGTTCCTGTAAATTCATACCATTGCACCCAGCTGATATAATCTGAAAAACCATTGCCCAGATTGAGCCAAGGCCAGGAAAAATCCCAGATGAGGTGCATTTTTTCAAAGCAAATCCAAAGACTTGCTAAAAATACTGTGGAAATAAAAAAGGTAGTTCTTTTGGCAAAATGGTGGTACAATAAGAACACCAGTGACATTAAAAGCGAATTGACCAAGATGGCAAAGATTGCCCCAAACTCACTGGAAAACCACAGCCAGTTTGTTTTGATGATGTTCCAGGTGAGGAATGCTACATAAGCAAAGAGCAGTACCCGCCAACCTTTACGTTTTTTGGCAGAGATTCTTATTTCGCGTTCAGCAATTAAAAGGGGTACAAACCCAACAAAAAGCAACAATGGAAAACCCCAAGTGGGCCAGCCCAATGACAATAAAAGACCCGAAGCAAGCGCAAGCAATAAGTATCTCATCAAAGAATTTTTATTTGGTAAAGATAAGGAGTTCTTTCATAAGCTTAATTGGCCACTTCGCTGATAAATTTGATGCGGTACAAGCGGAGTTCTTCTTCTTCATAATCGCCTTCAAATTCTTTCATGGCGTCGTCTATTTTATCGCTTTCTGCTTCAATGAAGTAATCGTGTAAATCTTCCTGCTGGTCCTCGTCGAGCATTTCATCAAGCCAGTAGTTGATATTTAGTTTGGTGCCGCTGTAAACAATGGCTTCCATCTCTTTAATAAACTCACCCATAGACAAGCCTTTGGAATTGGCAATGTCAGTTAAGGCCAGTTTTTTGTCAACATTCTGTATGATATACAATTTCAATGCACTGTTTGAGCCAGTAGTTTTGACTACCAGATCATCGGGACGCATGATATCATTTTCTTCTACATACCTGTTGATAAGATCGACAAAGGTTTTGCCGTATTTTTTGGCCTTGCCTTCACCCACACCCTGAACATTGGAAAGTTCGTCAAGGGAAACGGGATATTTCAACGACATATCTTCCAACGAAAAATCCTGAAAAATCACATAGGGGGGCAGCTCCAGTTTATGCGCCAGTTTTTTGCGTTCATCCTTCAATAGCCTGAACAGGTTTTCGTCAGCAACTGCGCCACCTTTTTGTTCAGTAATTATTGTGTCATCATTGGCTTCTTTAAAGGAATGGTCCTCTGTCATCATAAATGAAGTTGGGTTCTTCATAAATTTCTCGCCTTCTTTGGTCATTTTTATGACCCCATAGGTTTCAATATCCTTTGACAACATACCGACAACAAGCACTTGCCTTAAAAGTGCCATCCAGTATTCAGTCTCTTTGTCTTTGCCAATGCCGAAATAGGGTTGGGTATCTATGCGGTGTGAACTGATGAGGGCGTTAATTTTTCCGACAAGTATCTGTACAATGGTTTTTGATTTGTATTGTTGATTACCTTCTTTAATAACGCGCAGCAGTTTCAACACATCATCTTTGGCTTCGTGTTGTTTTTTCGGATTGCGCATATTGTCGTCCATATCACCACCTTCGCCGGTTTCATTGTCAAACTCTTCCCCAAAATAATGCAGGATGAATTTTCTTCGGGAAATGGAAGTTTCGGCATAAGCCACGACCTCTTGCAACAGAGCCTGCCCGATTTCCTGCTCGGCAACGGGCTTGTTGCTCATAAATTTCTCGAGTTTTTCAATGTC
>NZ_JCBCCK010000009.1:0-2027 GCF_059864935.1 Planktosalinus sp. | reverse complement strand
GACATTGATGATGTATCCATCATTAGGTGCTTTTACTCTCACTTTCATTTCGCCGTAAGGGTCAGTAATTGAAGCGAGGATTTCTCCTTTTGTAACAAATTTATTGATGGGCACTTTGGTATGAAGCAATCCACTTTTGTGTGCCCTGATCCAGGAACTTTTTTCGATAATAACCGGTTCACCGTTTGTTTCGGGGGCTTTGAATTTGTTGTCCAGCATTTCATGGTATGCCATAAACCGCATTACGCCCTGAACGCCATAATCAATAATGTCCCTGTCACAGCTCATGGATTTACCTCCTTCAAAAAGCAACGAAGGAATACCCATTTTCAAGCAGGTTTGCCTGTATGACTTATCAAGAATTTTGGAAATAACGATAAAAGGGGAGTTGAAAACTTTAGCATATTTCATGGCCACATAATCGTTGGGTGATACCCTGATTTGAGCAGCATTAAACCTGCTGGCACCACCGGTGTGAAAGTCGAGGCAATAGTCGGCGTGAGGTAAAATTTCGGCGGTGAAATGATAGGCAACTCTACTGGCTAGTGAGCCATTTTTGGTTCCCGGAAAAACACGGTTTAAATCATGTCCGTCAGGAAATTGCCGACTCATTGACAGGAAACCAAACACATTCAGTATGGGAACGCAAATGATAGTTCCTTTTTTGGGTTTGTTGATTTTTTTTGCAATCAGTTGGCGCACAATCTCCACGCCATTTATTTCATCGCCATGGATTCCCGCAGTAATCAGTATGGTTGGGCCGGGTTTTGATGCGCGTTCAATAATGATGGGAATTTCAACATTGGTGGCTGTATAAAGCTTAGCTATATTAAAATGAATGGTTTTGCTTTCGCCCAATGCAATATTTTCGCCTAATATTTTCAAAATGGGATGTTTTTAAATGCTTCGTTCAATATACCTGATGATACTTTTTGCAATGTCTTTTCCGGTGGCGGCTTCAATGCCTTCCAATCCGGGTGAAGAGTTTACCTCTAGAATCAATGGTCCACGTGAGGATTGTAGCATATCCACTCCGGCAACAGCAAGCCCCATAACACGGGCAGCCTTGATGGCGGCATTTTCTTCTTCGTCAGTGAGTTCGATGACTGCAGCTGTTCCTCCCCGGTGCAGGTTTGAGCGGAATTCACCTTCTTTTCCCTGACGTTTCATAGCACCTACCACCTGGCCATCAACAATAAACGCCCTGATGTCTGCACCTCCGGCTTCTTTGATAAATTCCTGAACAATTACACGCGCTTGTAAACCGTTAAAAGCCTCGAGTACAGATTCTGCCGCTTGGTTTGTTTCGGCTAAAACCACCCCCAAGCCTTGGGTGCCTTCTAGAAGTTTAATAATCAATGGCGCTCCGCCCACATGCTTGATTACATCGGCGGTGTTTCTGGAGTAGTTGGTAAATACGGTTTTTGGCAATCCCAATCCGGCCCTGGACAGTACCTGAAGGCTTCTTAGTTTGTCTCTTGAACGCATCAGTGATTGTGATTCGGTAGTGGTAAAAACACGCATCATTTCAAACTGCCTGACTACTGCAGTGCCATAAAATGTCACTGATGCACCAATTCTGGGAATCACGGCATCAATATTTTCAACCAGATTTCCTTTGTAATAGACACATGGCTTTTTCTTCTCAATAACGAGCTCACACTTGGCGTGGTCTATCACCTCAATGTTGTGTTTTCTTTTTTTTGCAGCTTCCACCAGCCTCTTTGTGGAATAAAGATTAGGGTTTGAAGAAAGGATTACTATGTTCATTTGCTTTGTTTTCGTTTGAACGAAAGATTGGTTAAACTGGTGTCAACTATAAATACTTTACTTAAGAACGTCCTTCCAAGTAAAACAGGAAATTTCATTTCTTCCCTGTCTGAAAGGGTCAGGGATATATCAAACTCTTCATCAAAAAGTACAATTTTGGTTTTGATTTTATAACGGGTTTGTACGATGCCGTTGCTGCTTTTTACTTGTGCCGTTTCATATTTTTCGAAAACAATCTCCCTTCCATCATAGTTGGG
>NZ_JCBCCK010000135.1:0-9058 GCF_059864935.1 Planktosalinus sp. | reverse complement strand
CTCTGAGAATTATTTAATCAATGAATTGTTTCGCTTTGGCGGGATAAACAGCATCAGGGGGTTTGATGAAAACAGTATAGACGCATCTGTATTTTCAGTTGTAAATACTGAGTATAGGTATTTACTTATGCGCAATACTTTTGTACACTCCATAACTGATTTGGCTTATTTTGAAAACACGGTTACGCAAATTAAAAACCAAATATACAGTTTTGGAATAGGTATGGGGCTTAAAACCAATGCGGGTTTGTTTAAAATCAATATCGCAAACGGAACGTTAGAGGGGCAGGATTTTAAATTTTCAAACACCAAAATACACATCAGTTTGAACTCTAAATTCTAGTTTTTGTTAATGTTAACAAAACTTTAATTTAATAAATAGCCAAAATTTATGGCTTAAAAGTTGTTTTATTAGGTTTAAATTAAGATTTTTGACACAAGCTAATTTAAATAATACAATAAAATGACAACAAAGTTTAGAGGATTATTGACGCTTTTACTGGCGTTTGTTGTGCAATTATCTTTTGCTCAGCAGAAAACAATCTCCGGAACAGTAACTGATGACATCAATTTACCGTTGCCCGGGGTTAACATTATTATTAAAGGAACCACGTCCGGAACACAGTCAGATTTTGATGGGAACTTTTCCATTACTGCAGAAGTTGGACAAACTTTGGTATTTAGTTATGTGGGATTTGCTACTCAGGAAGTACCCATAACATTGGCCACCAATACTGTGAATTTAAGAATGCAACCTGATGCCGCCGTTCTTGATGCAGTTGTGGTGACCGGTTATACCCGAAGAAACCAAACAGTACAAACATCTGCAGTAGTCGCAATTTCTGCAGAAGAGATCAATCAATTAACTCCAACAACCAGCATCGACAACCTTTTACAGGGTAAAGCTGCAGGTGTACAGGTTACTGCCGCAAACGGTAAACCGGGTCAGGGAGCATTCGTTAGGATTAGGGGTATGGGTTCACTTGTTGCAGGTGCATCTTCTCCTTTGTATATTGTTGATGGTGCCCCAATCAGGGAGCAAGACCTTTCTTCTATTGCTAACGAGGATATCGAGAACATTACCATTCTTAAAGATGCCGCTGTAACCGCACAATATGGTTCTCGTGGTGCAAATGGTGTTGTTGTGATCACTACTAAGAGTGGTAACAGAAACCGTGATGCTGTAGTTAGATTTAGTTCACGTTATGGAGTTGTTAGCAAGATTAAAGACAATTTTAAAATGATGAACGCAGAGCAAAAAATGCAGTATGAAGCTGAAATGTTTGCTCTTGGTGTTGCTGCTGCAGGAACAAGGCCTGGTGTAACTACTGAGCCCGGTTCTGAAGAAAGACAATTTTTACTTGATCATGCACGCGACTGGCAGGACATTATTTTAAGAGACGGAGTTGTTCAGTCTACCAATGTTTCTTTTTCAGGTGGTGCTGACAGAGTGGATTATTTCTTCTCTGTAGGTCACGACAGAAATACAGGTATCATTGACAACATCAATGGTTTTGAGAGAATCAACAGCAGATTAAATGTTAATTTTGATGCTAAAGATTGGCTAACTGTAGGTGCAAATGTGGGTTATTCAAGATCATTGAGTGATGAGCCTCGTGACCGTAACAACGCTCAAAACCCTTTTAGGGCGATGTATATTTACAATCCCTATGAGACAGAGTTTGTATTGAACCCTGACGGAACCGTACAGTTGGATGAAAACGGCGACCCCATTTACAACCCAACACATCAAGGGTTTCCAATCAGAGGTGCTATATTAACAGAACCTACAGATGAAATCACAAATGTAATCTTGGCAAGTGTTAACACTACCGTTAAATTCAATCCTAACTGGAGTTATACTTTTAGTGCCGCATTCAATCATGTAAACTTCAGAAGGGAAAGTTATTCCATGCCTGGTGGTATTCTGCAAAACATAATTGGTGATGCTGATTTTCCGGGTTTAAAAACTGACAATGGTGCTCAGAGATTAGATATGACCCTTAGCAATCGGCTTAACTATAGCTTAAATGCTGAAACAGGACACAACTTAAACGTTTTGGGGCTTTTTGAATACAACTTTAATGAAAATAATTTCTACAGGGTTACAAGTAGAGGTTTTCCTTCTGCGGCTTTGACTACTCAGATTAACGCAGCTGAAGTAACGATTGGTACAACCAATAGAAATAGATTGACACTTGTATCATACGGTCTTTTTGCTGATTACAACTACAGGGAAAGATACCTTGCAAGTGCTTCGATCAGAACAGATGGTTCATCAAACTTTGGTAAAGGTAATGAGTTTGGTACTTTCTATAGTGGAAGTATCGGTTGGAACATTGCCAAAGAAGGCTTTTTTGCTGTTGATGCCGTGAATGACCTTAAAATTAGAGCTTCTTATGGTACAGTGGGAAACAGAAACGGTATCAGTAGATATGCGCCCCGAAATTTGGTGGCTTTTGGATCATACCCCGGAGGTTCATCTACCCTTCCTTCAAATATAGGGAATCCAGAACTTCAGTGGGAGACCACAACAACTTCTAACATTGGTCTTGAGTTAAATATGTTCAATAATCGTTTGAGAACTGTTTTTGACTATTTCAAAAGAAACACTACAGACCTGCTATTTGCTATACCAACTGCTCACGAAGCAGGAGTTCCTGGTGGAGGTATAGGCGGTAACCTTGGGGAAATTGAGAATACAGGTTTTGAGGTTTCACTTCAGGCAGATATCATTAGAAATCCCGGATTTATCTGGACAGTAGGTGGTAATGTCGGTTTTATGAAAAATAAAGTTGTAGAACTTCCTGATGGAGAGGATTTAGCTCCCGGACAAGCATTTAATATTCTTTGGAGGGAAGGCGAAGCGCTTAACCAGCACTATTTGTTGAGGTATGCAGGTGTAGACCCTGACAATGGAAGACCATTGTATTATGGTATAGATGGTAATACTTACACTCAACAGGAGTTAGTTGATCTTTTCCCTGAAGATACAGACCATAGAGTATTAGATGGAAGATCAACTATTCCAAAAGTAGAAGGTGGATTTTTTACCAGTGTTAATTATAAAGGCTGGGGTCTTAGAACAGACTTTGTATTTAAATCAGGAAACTACATCAACAACTTTGTGCGTGCAGCAATTGAAACTGATGGTAACAGTCCTGCCGGTAACCACCACGTTGGTGCATTTAACTACTGGCAACAACCCGGAGACACTGATGTGCTTCCAAGCCCTATATACAGAGCTGAAGTAATCGCGTCTGACCGTTTCCTTGAAAAAGGTGATTTTATCAGAATGAGAAATATTGTACTTTCTTATAGTTTTCCATCAGAATTACTTGAAAGATCACCTATCAATTCCTTGAGAATTTATGCTCAGGGACAAAACTTACTGACCTTTACAAAATTCTTCGGTGACCCTGAAGTTGGAATCTCTTCAGGAGAAACCATTGATTTTGTTAATACTGTTGCGCCGGGTGAAGCAACTTTATTCAGTTACCCACAAACAAAGTCTATCCAGGTCGGTTTAGACATTAGTTTCTAATATAAAAAAATAGAAAAATGAAAAAATTAGTTTATAAAATATTTAGTTTAGTTTTTATCGCAGGTGTATATACATCTTGTGACGATAGTCTGGACCAAATTCCTTTTGACAATCTTTCTTCAGACACAGCTTTCATTACTGCTGCAGATTTTGAAAATGGAATCAGGGGAGTTTACAGTGGTCTAACTGCAGCCGGTTATTACGGAAGTAGCGATGCAGGATCATTATTAAGTTTTCCAGACATAATTTCAGACAATGTTACTCTTGCTCAGAGAGGAAGAAGGTCAAAAGCGTTTTTACATGAGTTTCAGTACTTGCCTTCAGCTACCTTGACAGGGTTTTATGTCAATGCCTATTCCGTTATTTTTAGAGCAAACAACATCCTGTTTCAACTGGAAGGTTTTAGCGGTGATAGCAAAGGCAATATTGAGGCTGAAGCAAGAGCACTTAGGGCTATGGCACACTTTGATTTGGTAAGAACCTTTGGAAAAATACCCACACAGTCAGCTGATGCCAATGGATCGCTGGGGGTTGCTTACCTTACAGAACCAGATCCGCTTATTGAACCTGCAAGGGTAACAGTGGGTGAGGTTTATGAGAAAATTGTTGAGGATTTAACTTTTTCAGCGGCCAACATCAACACAAACAATCCTGAAGGAAGAATGAGCAGGGATGCTGTTAATGTACTACTTTCAAGAGTTTACCTGTATATGGGTCAATGGCAAAACGCAATCAATGCTGCAAACAATGTAACTACCTCGATTGCTCCTAGAAATAGTGTGGTTGGTATTTGGGAAGATACTTCACAAGCAGGTTTAGTGTTTTATATTCCAAACGAAGCAACTGTACTTAATTTGAACATTGGAGTTACCTGGAGTCAGGGTGCATTAACCAATTTGATCCCTGAGTATGTGGTTTCATTTGAGTTTTACAACAAATTTAGTAATGACGATATTCGTAAAGAGGCTTATACTATGCCCGCAGCAAACAATGCATCAGGTATGCAGTTTAATGCCATTAAAAAGCTTTTCGGAAGACCGGGCCAAAGTAATGGATTGGTTGATTTCAAAATCCTAAGAGCTGAAGAAGCACTTTTAAACAAGGCTGAAGCCCAGTTTGAATTAGGCCAAACCGCACAGGCACTTCTTACTCTTGACCAGCTTAGAAATCAAAGGTACACAACATTCGCAGGTGGTGAAACCGGTACTGCACTTAGAGACGCAATCCGTGAAGAGAGAAGACTTGAATTTGCATTTGAATACCAAAGATTCTTTGATATTAAGCGTTGGGGCTTATCGATTGAAAGAGGACCTTTTGGTGATTTAGCCGATGGTTCAGGAACACCTTCTGAGAACTTGACTTTGCCCGCCGGTGATATCAAGTTTCAGTTGCCGATTTCGTCTACATCACTGGATAGAAATCCAAACCTGGTTCAAAACCCCGGTTATTAATTTTATTAATTTTTAAATATTAGAACATATGAAAAATTTAAAATATATAATCACAATACTGACAATTGCAATTGTTGCGGTTTCCTGTGAAACTTATGACGATTTTGATGAAGACAGGCTGCCTGTTGTTGGTTTAACCTCTGCAGTAGGGGGTCCAAATGCCATAGTACCTGCCGGAGGAACTGTCGATAAGGAAATTAATGTGTTTGTATCAGATGTTTCTTCTGTTGAGAGAAGCTTTTCTGTAACTGTTAATGAAGAAATAACTGAACTTGGAAGTGAAAGTTATACCATTGGAAGTGCTGTTGTTCCTGCTAATGAGAGAACCGGAACATTAGTTGTGACCTTTAGCGATGTTAATTTAACATCTGATCTTCAGCCTGTAAGATTTAAGGTTGACAATTCTTCTGGTACAGTAGTTTCCGGAAGTCAAATTACCATTCAGGTGAGAAGCGCAAATTAGACTAAATTTTATTATCACTTAGTTAAAGAGGCTGTCAAATGACAGCCTCTTTTTTTGTTAAATAAATTCATCTTTAATTTTAACATTTTTTAAAAGACATTTGGCAATTTTTTCCCAAAAAAAACTTAATTAAAACCAAAAAATCGGTTGAAAAAGTTGTTTTATTAAGTTTTTATTAAGACTTTTGGTATTGGCTAATTCAAATAAATTATAAAAATGAGAACAAAGTTTAGTGGAATTTTAACGCTATTACTGGCGTTTATCGTGCAATTTACTTTTGCGCAACAACAAACAATCTCAGGTACGGTGACCGATAATATGGGTCTGCCGCTGCCGGGGGTTAATATTGTAATCAAAGGGACTACTACAGGAACACAGTCTGACTTTGACGGAAATTTCTCCATCAATGCCAGCCCGAATCAAACCTTAGTATTTTCTTATGTAGGATTTGCAACTCAGGAAAGAGCTGTAACTGCCACTACCACAAGAATCGATGTGCAAATGCAAATGGGTGAGGAACTTACCCAGGTAGTTGTAACCGGTTTTGCCATTGCCAGAGAGAAAAAAGCTCTGGGTTATGCAGTGAGTGAGGTTTCAGCTGAAAGTATTGAGCAACGATCTGAAGGAGACGTGGCAAGGGTATTGTCAGGAAAAACTTCAGGTGTTGTTATCAATAACACTAGTGGAATTTCCGGGTCTGCAACTAACATCAACATTCGTGGTTACAACTCTATAACGGGTAGCAATCAGCCTTTGTTCATTGTTGATGGGATACCAATTTCAAATGACACCAACACAGTTGGCAACTTTGTTACCGGTAACAGTGGTTCTTCGAGATCATTGGACTTAGACCCAAATAACATTGAAAGTATTTCTGTACTTAAAGGATATGCAGCTTCAACCCTTTATGGTACTGAAGGAAAAAACGGAGTTATACTTATTACCACAAAAACCGGTACTCATAAAGCATCAGCTAAAAAAACAGAAATTACAATAATTCAATCGGTTTTTAATAATGAAATTGCTTCTTTGCCGGATTATACTCAAAAATTTGGTAACGGTTTTGACCAGTCATTTGGTAATTTCTTTAGTAACTGGGGACCCGGTTTCTACAGAGATGGCCTGGGAGGATGGGGTGAACCATCGAGTGGTATCGGTGAAGATGGAACTATTCCTCATCCTTATGACAGAGCCAGCTTGAATGATGTTTTTCCTCAATATATGGGAGAAAGATTGCCTTGGGCTCCGGCTAAAGATCATGTTAAAAGATTCTTTAGAAAGGGATTGGCAAGTAATACTTCTGTAAATATTTCAGGTAGTTCAGATGATGGAAAATACAACTACAACTTCAACTATGGCCGTATTGATGATGAAGGATTTACTCCCGGAAACATGACCAAAAGAAATTCTTTCAGTGTGGGGGGGAGAGCAGTTCTGTCAAATAAATTTACTGTAACAAGCACATTAAACTATGTAAATACTGACTTTACAACACCTCCTGTTGCATATAGTAACGCATCTTCTGCTCAGTTTGGACTCTCCGTATTTGGTGATGTATTTTATACACCAACAAACCTGCCTCTAATGGATTTGCCATACCAAAACCCTGTTACAGGTCAAAGTGTTTGGTACCGTTCTGGCGACGATATTGTAAACCCAAATTGGACAGTAAATAATAGCTCAATCAATCAAAATACTAATAGGTCTTTTGGTTCAGCTAATTTTGTATATGAAATAAACGATAATCTTAATGCATCTTACAGGGTAGGATACGATGTCTATTCAGAGGCTACAGTAATTAAAACAAACAAAGGTGCCGGATCTCCTGAAGATGTCAATAGAGGTGAGTATACAACCTATACTAGTGGAAATACAATTTGGGATCACAACATGATGTTGACAGGTAGCTATAGTCTATCTGACGACTTAGGGCTAAACTTCACATTAGGTGCAACTTCTAAATTTGAGGAATTCATAAGAAATGGTATGAGAAGTGAAGACCAGATTGTTTTTGGGGTGTTTAGGCATTCAAACTTTAGAGAACAATCCCGCCTTAACTTTAATGGTAACAGTATTGAATATACTGAGCAACGAAATATCGTTGGGGCGTATGCTCAGGTTGACCTCGATTTTAAAAACTATTTATACTTAAACCTTTCGGGAAGAAATGACTGGGTGTCAAACCAGATAGACAATAGTATGTTCTATCCAAGTGGTAGTATTTCATTTTTGCCATCGGTTGCCTTTCCGGGTATCAGAACCACAAATGGAATCAACTACTTAAAGCTTAGAGCCAGTTATGGTACATCTGCCGGTTTTTCCAGGGGATATCCTGTGTCCAATACTTTAGGGCTCATTCCTCAGGCTTTTCAACCACTAAGTGGCGATAATATTATTAGTAACACCACTTCCGGGTTTTTGGGCAATCCCAATTTAAAACCGGAACTATATGAGGAAATTGAATTTGGTTTTGAATCAAGATTCTTGGACAACAGAGTGTCTCTTGATTTCTCTTACTATGACCGTGTAACCAAAGACCTGATTACAAACAGAAGTCTTGACCCATCTACAGGTTACACGTCAACAAGTGTAAATATTGGTAGAATGGAAGGCTATGGTTTTGAAGTTGATTTAGGAATTAACCCAGTTAGAAATGAAGGAAACGGTTTTAACTGGAACCTCAATTCCAACTTTACTAAATACAGAACTACCGTAATTGATTTAGGTCCTGAGTTTGATTCAGATGCACCTTTTGTTTATGTTGGGTTTACCGATTTAGGGAATGCTGCTATTGAAGGACTGCCATTTAGTACAATTGTTGGTTCTGCGGTACAAAGAGATGAAAACGGAAATTTAGTTGTGAACTCTCAGGGTAATTATGTTGAAGAGCCCGGCTTGAGCATTATTGGGGATGCTACACCAGACTTTATCATCAACCTGACTAACACGTTCTCTTACAGAGGTTTTAACTTAGGCTTCCTGATGAGCTATCAACACGGAGGAGACATCTATTCTCAAACTGTTGCGGGTTACCTTTTAAGAGGGGTTACCACTGATACCGAAGATAGACTTAATACATATATATTACCCGGTGTTAAAGAAGATGGAACGCCAAATGATATTCAAATTAATGCATCTGCGTATTATTTTGACAACCTTGGATACAATGCTTCGGAGTTAAATATTTATGATGGAAGTGTTATCCGCTTGAATGAAATATCACTTGGATATGATTTTCCAAAAAGATTTCTTGAAAGAACTCCATTTGGAGCAGTTTCATTTACCCTTGCAGGTTACAACATGTACTACAATGCAATCAATACACCTAAAGGAACGAACTTTGATCCTAACGTTATTGGAGTAGGTGTGAGTAATGCAAGAGGTTTTGACTTCTTTAACGGACCCAGCGGAAAACGTTATGGTTTCACACTAAAAGCAACATTCTAAAAAAACAAGAACATGAAAAAATTAAAAATACTTATTTTGGCCAGTATCGGGTTTTTTGCACTGAATTCGTGTGAGACCACCGAGATGGATTTGATAGACAATCCCAATTCACTTACCCCTGATCAGGCCGATGTCAATTTCTTTATCAATGAC
>NZ_JCBCCK010000488.1:0-5637 GCF_059864935.1 Planktosalinus sp. | reverse complement strand
AACTAGTTTGATGTGGTACAATGTTCCGGGGTTTACAAGGGCTTCGGCACGTAAAATTTTGGTTTGTCCGTTATAATTCGTGGGATGTTGCACACCGTTATAGGCATCAAAAAACTGCGGATTTGCAGCCTGACAAATGGTGCCTTCGCCTCTGATGGTCGTGATTTTAACCGGGATGCTGGTGCCCGGTACTACCGCCAGGTTTTGATACTGATTTTGAGAGCCGGCTTCACGGAGTAAAAATGCAAATCCGTCTGAATAATTACATTGGGTGGGATTGGTATATGCGTAATACTGTTCTGACGAAAAGATGTATTCAAAGATGATTTTGTTGGCCATGGGAAGAAAATCAAATTCCAGCACAGTTGCATTGATTGTATTTGGCTCGTTTATGGCCTGTTCCAAATCAATATCGCCCAGCCAGGAAGTTGTGCCTTCACTGAGTAATGTATTGTTTGGTCCAATGGCTGAAACCGCTTTTCCGGTTGTGAGTAAAATACCTTCTTCAAAAGGGAAATTACTTGTGCCGGCTGAAAAATAACCATAACTGGGGAATTGATCCCACCCACTTGCTGAAAAATTGGATACATTGGCACAAGGGCTGTTGATGAGTACATCTTCCACAAGTTGTTGTGCCGTAAAGTTGTCCTGAACTTCTATGTACTGTGAGAAAGTGAGGTTGGGGAAAAATGTCAACACCAATAAGGCGAACAAAAAACGCATGAACACAGGACTTATTAATCAATAAATTTTGTGCTGCAAAAATACGTAATGAAAAGATTATAAGCCCTAAATTTAACAGTAGGATTTAAAATCAACGAAAGTATCACTCGTTGATATCAACTTTGATTCGCTCTTTTCTGTTGGCGAGCTCCCAAGCGGTGTGAAAAACCAGTCTTGCCCGTTTTTCAAGTAAGTCATACTCAATTTTGTCGGGTGTGTCTGTGTGCCTGTGATAATCTGCATGAACCCCGTTAAAATAGAAAATCACGGGAATGTTATGTTTAGCAAAGTTATAATGGTCACTTCTGTAGTAAAAACGATTGGGGTCATTGTGTGCGTTGAATTTATAATCGAGTTCAAGTCCCACATACATTCTGTTAATGTCTTCAGAGAGATTGTGAAGCTCCTGACTTAACCTGTCGGTGCCAATCAGGTATACATAGTCAGAATTTTCTTCTTTTTCAGGAGTTATGCGACCAATCATATCGATATTTAAATTGGCAACAGTATTTTCAAGTTTAAATACAGGATCAACATCAGTATAGTACCTTGAACCAAAAAGACCAATTTCTTCACCTGTAACGAGCAAAAATACCACAGAGCGTTTTGGGCCGTTACCTTCTTCTTTGGCTTTTTGAAAGGCTTTGGCTACCATCATCGTGGCTACTGTACCACTGCCGTCATCATCAGCACCGTTGTTGATGTTTCCATTGCTGTCAATACCTGTGTGGTCATAGTGAGCAGAAATTACAATAACTTCTTCAGGATATTCAGAGCCTTCAACAAAAGCGATTACATTTTCTGAATCCTTGATACCACTACCTTCACGGAAAAAACTAGCGGGTACAATCTGAAAATAATTGTTTTCACCCAAAGGTGATTTGATTTTGTTTTCAATGAAAAAATCCCTGATGTATTCCGCAGCTTTTTTCTGGCCGGGTTCACCGGTCATTCTTCCTTCCATTTCATCTGAGGCGATGATAAAAAGATGTTCTCTAAGTTCTTTGGCGGTGATGATACCTTCATAATCAACGGAACTGATTTGAACAGTTGTTGATGTTGTTTCCGGTGATGGATTTGAAGTTGAAGTTTTACAGCTTATAAAAAGTGCAACAAAGGCAAGGAAGATGAGTTTTTTCATTTTTTAGATTTTGGTAAAAATAAGATTCGTTTCAAAAATTAAACAAAAAAAAATGTGAAACTTTCCAGGAAGGTTTCACATTTAAGTTTTTTGAGTTTTCAATTAGTCCAACGGAGCTCCTACAGGGATA
Source organism: Planktosalinus sp. (assembly GCF_059864935.1). Lineage (NCBI taxonomy): Bacteria > Pseudomonadati > Bacteroidota > Flavobacteriia > Flavobacteriales > Flavobacteriaceae > Planktosalinus > Planktosalinus sp. The sequence continues at coordinate 3,643 of NZ_JCBCCK010000488.1, read as the reverse complement.
TCACAACGATGATCCGGTTGTCCGTGAGGCGGATTTACCCTTCCTGTTGTTCCAGTATTGGCTCCATTAATTGGAACTTCACCGGTACTCTTAATCACAGGTGATTGAGTTGATTGAGGTACAGACGAGTTAACATCAGAACCGTTAAGAGGTGCTCCAACGGGAATTTCACAACGATGTCCCGGCTCACCATGAGGTGGGTTTAAAGCAACATCACCACTATTTGAATTGGTTTGTGTAGCGTTATTTTCTACTGTTTCAGTAGTTGTGGTTTCAGAATCAGAAGATTCTTTTGATTTGTCATCTTTGCACGAGACAAAAAGGGCCATTGCAAACACCACCATTAACAATGAAAATTTCTTTATAAAAGATAAAAACATAATTTTTGATTTAAAAATTTTTAATAAGTTGCTAAGTTACAAAATTGTATGTAAAGCAACAATTTTGAGTGAAATTTTATTTATTTAAAAAATTCTAATTGCCGGAAAACCGTTTCACAAAATATTCGGTCAGCACCAAAGGTGTCAGTATCATTGTAAATGCATACATACTGTCCTCAACGGGGATAGTGAACATTCTTACATCCAGATTTTGGGAATTGTCATACCAAACTACCTGCTCTTCAATAAAGCTTCCGGTGAGGATTCCGTTTACTATAAAAAAGGGAATAAGCATCACTAAAAAGGTCAGGAAGTATTGTTGCAGTAAATCTTTGCGGTATTTCAAAACCAAAAAAATCAAAATCACCGCATAAACATAATTAATCAAAGGATACCACCTGTCATAAAACAGGGCAATTAAAATTAGCATTGCTGTAATGAGCGTGTATGAAATTACAGTAGTTGTTTTTTCAGAAAGTTTCCAGTTTGGGAAGTAATACAAAAGCGCATAGTGTGTAAAAATACAGGCATACGGAATACAGATAAAAAATAACCACTCCTCCAAAGGTAGATTTACAATATAAACCCCTGTTAAGTACTTCGGGTTAAAACCCCAGAAGCCGTTTGCGGTAAATACAATATCCCATGGAATAAAAAACAACATCATAATGATGATGGACGGAAACATATATTTCCACTTTTTATAAAGTTTCAATTTGGGATGAAAACTGTATAAAAAAGGAATGGAAACCGATCCAAGATTCAACCAAAGGTAAAGTGAGTCCATACTTAGTTTTTGAAGTATTTCAATGGAGGAACCAGCATCCCAAAACTTTCGCCTTTATCTTTGCCGGTGTGTTTATGGTGCATTTTATGCGCTCGTCTTATGGCTTTTGCATAGCGGTTATTTGCAATCCTGAACAACTTAAAACGTTGGTGGATGAAAATGTCGTGGACAAAAAAGTAGGTAAGGCCGTAAGCAAAAATCCCTAAGCCTATGGGCAACCCATACCAAAAATCAAGGTTTTTCCATGCGAGGAAAAAACCGATGCTCACAGCCGCATAAAACAAAAAGAAAAAATCATTGCGTTCCCACCAACTGTCGTGGTCTTTTTTGTGGTGGTCTTTGTGTAAATTCCACAAGAAACCGTGCATGATAAACTTGTGTGTAAACCACGCCATAAATTCCATAAAGAGGAAAGTTCCAAGAAAAACAGCGATCCAAATTAAAATTTCCATTTTATAACAAGTTTAATCTGTAATTGACATAACATTGAGCCAACAAACTCATTTTTTGATAGTTATTTACCCTGATACGTGTATTTTTTATTTGAGTTGAAGGAATATTTTTGAGTTTGTTGAGCAATTTTTTGTAATAAATATAAGCAGTATAAACACCAAATTTGGCTTCAACAGGTAATTTATTGATTCCTTGAAAGCCTATTGCAAAATCAACTTCAATTTCATTAATTATTTTGTTTTTTGATTCTTCATCAAGCAAGGATAAATCGGTATTGGGGAAATAGCTTCTGTTTAAATCGTCGTGGTCTGCCTTTAAATCCCTTAAAAAATTGACCTTTTGAAAGGCTGAACCCAAATGCATAGCGGCATTTTTCAGGTCATCAAATTTATTTTGGTCTCCTTTTACGAAAACTTTCAGGCACATTAGTCCTACCACATCAGCCGACCCATAAATATACTCTTTATACTCCTCTTGAGTCAAATATTTTTTCTTGTGGAGATCAAGTCGCATACTTTTCATAAATGAATCAACTAAGTGTTTATCTATTTTGTATTTATGATAGGTATGTTGAAAAGCATTTAAAATGGGATTGAGGCTTATTTTGTCATTAAGAGCATTTTCAAGTTCTTGTTCAAATCGTTTAAAAAGTTTTTCTTTGTCGTATTCGTGAAATGAATCAACAATCTCATCTGCAAAACGTACAAAACCATAAATGTTGTAGATGTCCTGCCTGATTGTTCCGGCTAGCATTTTTGTGGCAATTGAAAATGAAGTGCTGTAAGACTGGGTAACCGTCTTACTGCATTTCTCTGAAACAGAATCAAATAGTGCTTTCATAAGGTGTAAGTTTATATGTCTTTTTCTATTAAACCTGTGACCAATTTTCCTGAAATAAGTGAAGGAGGAACACCCGGGCCAGGTACTGTAAGTTGCCCGGTAAAGAACAAATTCTTCACTTTTTGGCTCTTAAGTTTTGGCCTTAAGAAAGCAGTTTGAAGTAATGTATTTGCCAGACCATAAGCATTCCCTTTATAGGAATTGTATTGTTCTACAAAGTCATTTACACAAAAACTTTCATGGAAAATAACATTTTTTTTGACATCCTGACCGGTTAATTTTTCAAAACGGGTCATAATTTTTTTAAAATACTCTTCTCTCAATTCAGGTGAATCTGACAATCCGGGAGCCAATGGAATTAAAAATATTCCTGCTTCTTTTCCTTGTGGTGCAGTGCTATCGTCTGTTTTTGAAGGAAAACTGGCATAAAAAAGCGGTTCTTTTGGCCACTCAGGGGTGTCGTAGATGGTTTTTGCGTGAGCTTCAAAATCCACATCAAAAAACAGGGTGTGGTGCTCCACATTTTTGATTTTTTTGTCAAAACCCACATAAAATAACAACGATGATGGTGCAAATATCTTTTTGTCCCAATAGTTTTCAGAATATTGCCTGTATTTAGTGTCAAGCAATGTCTCGGTGTGGTGATAATCGGCTCCACTTAAAATAATGTCTGATTTTATAGTAACCCCATTTACAACCAGTGAGGTTGCAGCACCATTTTCAACATTGATTTTTTCAATATTGGCATTGGTTTGAATTTCAACGCCCAGATCCAGAGCCAATGATTGAATACCTTCAATAACACTATACATTCCCTTTTTTGGGTGAAAAGTTCCCAAACCAAAATCGGCATAATTCATAAAACTGTAAAATGCCGGTGTGTTTGAGGCTTTTGCGCCAAGGAATAAAACAGGAAATTCAAGAATGGAAATGAGCCTTTCATTTTTAAATTCTTTTCGTACTTCTTTACTAATGGTACTGAAAAATTGACCGATTTTTTTAATGGTCACCGGTGTGACCAATTCCAAGGGTGAAACCCCGGGATTATAAACCAAATCTTTAATAGCGATATTATAGTTGTCCTGAGCCTTTGCAATAAATTTTTTAAGTTTAACTGAACAGCCTTTTTCTTCTTTTTCAAAAGCAATGCAAATTTTGTCAAGCGTATCTTCTATTGTTATGA
>NZ_JCBCCK010000434.1:0-7542 GCF_059864935.1 Planktosalinus sp. | reverse complement strand
ATTTGTTTTTGTGCTGTAATGTCCTGAACGGTGCCTTCAAACAGGAGGGGTTTGCCATTTTCATCTTTTATTAACTTGCCTCTTTCCAGCACCCATTTTATTTTTCCGTTGTTTAAAACAATTCGGTGTTCAATATCCATGGGCTTTTCCCCTTTTAAAGCCTTTTCTTGCTCCAAGTTAAAGTGTTCCTGGTCATCAGGGTGTATTGAATTGAAAAAGCTCTCAAAAGTGACTTTAAAATTCTTTTTTGGTAATTCCCAAATTTTATAGACTTGGTCTGACCAGGTTAAGGTATCGTTTTTGTGGTCAAACTCCCAATAGCCCAGTTTTGCTATTTTTTGAGCAGCTTGTAATTTGTTGAGGTAATCAAGTATTTCTTCTTGTTGATGTTTTTGCTCTGTGATGTCTCTTAAAGTGCCTTTAAAAATGGGTGTTTCATCTTTTGGGTTAATGATTTTTTTTCCAAATTGATGAATCCACTTTATTTTTCCGGATTTTGTCTTGATCCTGTATTCAATATCCTGTTGTTCAACTTTATCAAACGGATCTCCGGTGTATAAATGAAACAGTTGCCTGTCTTCCGGAATTACAAAATCAAAAAAGTTTTTGACATTAGGTTTGAATGTTTCTTTTTCCTCTTCAAAGATTTCATAAACCTGATCTGACCAGAAAATCTCATCACTATTCAGTTTATGTTCCCAATAGCCCAGTTTTGCAATTTCCTGAGCTGTAATTAATTTTTCATTGTACTCTTTTATTTCTTCCTGATTTTTTATTCTGTCAGTAATATTTCTTGCAGAACAAGCCACGCCTTCAATTTTTTCTTCGATTACAATTGGGCTAAAATTTGTTTCGATGACCTGTTCTTCCTGATTTTCATTTTCAGGCACAACATTGACATAGGTAAATGTTTCCCCACCAAGAGCTCTGTCATATAAACCTTTCCAAAACATGGTATAGTCTTTATCCAGTTGAGAAGGCAGCATTTTGTTTCCTTTAGACACATTGCCCACGCCTGTATATTTTTTGAATGACTCTTTAAAAGCCTCATTGGCCGCAATTAAAGTCATGTCTTTGCTTACACTCCAAATTAAATCTTTGGTAGAGTTGATTAAGGCATCACGGTTTCGTTGCTCAAAAGCATTGATTTTTTCAATTTGTTTTCTTTCGGTGATGTCATTCATAAAACCAATAAAAAATTCATTTCCCCTAATTGTTACAGTTGTAACTCCCAGTGAAACGTCTATGATTTGTTGATCTTTTCTTTTTGCTGTTATTTCTATGTTTGAGTTGATGATAGGTCCTTTGCCGGTTTTTTTGTAATGCTCCATCCCTTTTAAATGTCTTTCAAGGTGCTCTTCAGGAATGATGAAGTGATGCATGGGTTTGTTTAATACTTCCTCTGCAGTCCATCCAAATATCTCTGTTGCCCTAGGATTCCAGTTGGTTATCATTCCATTGGAGTCCATCAATAATACAGCACTGATGGAGTTGTTAAAAATAGAGAGTAGCTGTTCCTCGCTGCGCTTGAGTTCAAGTTCAGCTTCGTGGCGTTTGGATAAGTCAATCCCACAACCTAATAAGCATACTTCATTTTTATATAAAATGGTTTTACCGGTAAAATAGTAGTAAATTTTTTCTTTGTTTTTTGTGTAAAGATATGTTTCGGCATCTGACTCCCCTTTTTCAAAAACCTCTTGAATCCTTCCTGTGATATAAGGAAGGTCTTCGTCTGCAAAAAACCCGGAAGGTGTCATTTTTTGAATTTCTGCACCGGTATAGCCGGAAACTTCTTCAAGATTTTGGTTCCACATTATATAGCGGCCTTCCTGATTAAAAAGGTAGAAAATTCCCGGCAGGCTGTTAATGATGGCTTCAGACAATTCCTTTTCACGCAAAATGGCTTCTTCTGACTCTTTGCTTGTGGTAATGTTCCTGAAATTGGTAACAATTCCTTTAATATCCGGATCCTCCAGATAGTTAGTTGCTGTAGATTCTATCCAGCGCCAACTGCCATTTTTATGCAAGCCCCTGAATGGTTCAGTTTTTATCGGAATGCCCGGACTATTTAAAACCTCTGACATTGATTTTTGAGCGATTGGAAAGTCTTCAGGGTGTACTAAATTTAAAAAATTGCGCCTGTAAGCTTCCGTTTCAGTATAACCCAAAACAGTTGTTATTGCCGGAGATATATAAATGGGCTTCCCTTCTGCATCGATTATATTAAACACATCAGCACTTTTTTCAACAAGTGCCTTGAATCTTTTTTCTTTACTAAAGATTAATTTAGTTTGTAGATTTACTTGTTTTTCAAGTTCTGCTGGCCTTTTAAGGATGATTCGCGTTAAAAAAGCACCAAAAAAAGCAAGTACAATTCCCAATATTGAGAGTGGAAATACTCCTGAGTAATAATTGCTATGCTTTTCCTTAACATAAATTTGCCATTCACCCAATGGTACATTGATAGATGCTACTTGACTTTTTTTAATATTAAAATCACTTTCCAAAAAATATTCAACTTCATTGGTTTCAGGATTTGTTTTTGAAAGCTGATAATCAAAGTGCACTCTGTTTTCTGCAATCCCGCCTACTTGCAACAATTTTTCAAGCTTGATTACCACAGCTGCAAATGCAAGGGAATCATGCTCTATCTTAATAGGTGTTCTTCCCACAATCCCCAGCCCGCCTTGTTTGAGTTCAAAAGGTCCCCCAAAATACATTTGGTCTTTCTCTGCTGCAATTAAAACTTCGCGGCCACGCGTGGGATCTGCCACGACATCATAACCAATCACAACTTCATTGCCTTCAAGGGGATACATTTTTGTGATGACTCCATTTTCAAGAAGTTGAATGCCATCAATCAAATCATTGGCTGAAATCAATTTTTTGGCAATGCTGTCAAACTCTTCAGGAATTCCATAATTTTCAACAATAAACGCGAGTGTATTTGTTGCTGAAAGCGCATAGTTTAAATTAAACTGAATTTGATCCACAAACCTGTTCAATTCGACTGTGTTCTCTTTTTCAATTTCAGATAGATTCATCAAATACCTTTGATAAGCAATAGGCTGTGTGATGATACATACAATCAAAAACACAAAAAACCCCACTATATAGGGGTGTTTATAAAAAAAATTGTTACGCTTTATTGAAATCACTTAACAGGTATTTAATGCTAAAGATAAAAAAATTACTCGCTGTCTTAACGTTTTTGTTTTACAAACTTGTAATTTATTTGAACATCACAACTAATAACTTCTTTGTACTTTTGTAACCTATGCAAAATCAAGATACCATAGTGGCTTTGGCAACTCCACCAGGAGCAGGTGCTATAGCTGTTATCAGAATTTCAGGACCGGATGCCATTACTATTGGCGCTTCTGTTTTTAAATCTATCCATCAAAAAGACTTATCAAAGCAACCCACTCATACTGTTCATCTTGGGCATATCGTGGATGACAACCGAATGATTGATGAAGTTCTTGCCACTGTTTTTAAAAACCCAAAATCATATACCGGCGAAGATACTATTGAATTTTCCTGTCACGGCAGCTCATACATCCAACAGGAAATCATACAATTGCTGTTGCGAAAAGGTTGCCGAAGTGCTCAAGCCGGTGAGTTTACCCTGCGTGCATTCCTTAACGGAAAGATGGACCTGAGTCAAGCCGAAGCTGTTGCAGACCTTATCGCCAGCGAAAATGAAGCCGCACATCAGGTCGCCATCCAGCAAATGCGCGGTGGTTTTAGTAACGAGATTGCAAATTTGCGTGAAGAACTGCTCAATTTTGCTTCGCTTATCGAACTCGAACTCGATTTTGCAGAAGAAGACGTGGAGTTTGCAGACCGTAAACAATTTGAAAGTCTCTTAAACAAAATTGAAAACGTCCTAAAAAAGCTGATTGACTCCTTTGCTACCGGAAGTGTCATCAAAGCAGGAATTCCCGTTGCCATCGCCGGTGCCCCCAATGCGGGAAAATCCACTTTGCTCAACACATTGCTCAATGAAGAACGCGCGATAGTTTCTGAAATTGCAGGCACTACCCGCGATGCCATTGAAGACGAACTCAGCATTGGTGGTATTGGTTTTCGGTTTATCGACACTGCCGGAATTCGTGAAACCATAGATACCATCGAGACTATTGGCATTACAAAAACTTTTGAAAAAATCAATCAGGCACGCTTAGTGTTATTTATTTGTGATGCTTTTGCTTACGCGAAAAACCTTTCGCAACTGGAAAACGAATATTTACAAATCAAAAACAAATACCCGCAAAAACAGGTATTACTCATTGCCAATAAAACCGACAAACTTTCAAGTGCCGAAATTCAACAATTCAAGCAGCATTTTCCAGATGCCATTTTTATTAGCGCACTTAAAAAAGATGGTATCGAACAACTTAAGGAAAAACTACTTTCACTTGTCAATACCGGTGCCTTAACCTCCGGAGATACCATTGTGACCAATGCCCGGCACTACGACAGCCTCAACAAAGCACTAGAAGAAATCAAAAAAGTGCAACACGGTTTACAGCAAAACTTAAGCGGCGATCTATTAGCTATAGATATTAGACAAGCACTATATTATTTTGGTGAAATTACCGGTCAAGTGACTAATGATGAGTTGCTTGGGAATATTTTTGCTAATTTTTGTATCGGGAAGTAATTAACTTTCTTTTCTTTCGTAAATGCTTGTTATTCTTTAATTTACACTTTTTTATTTTCCTTTTTTTGTTGCCTTATATCACTTTTTTAAGTATATTTGTTGTCTATTTGTTGCCCAAATAGCCGTTTTGTTGCCCAAAATTTGTTGCCCAATTTAGTGGCGAAATGATGCACCATAAGCCCCATATTGCACCATAACGCTACATAATGCACCATTTATGAGTTCAAATCTTCAAATACCAAAAAAGTGCGATTACTGCGGGAATGCTTTTATAGCCAGAACCACAGTTACCAAATATTGTAGCCATATTTGCAACAGCAGACACTACAAACAAATCAAGCGGAACGAAAAAGTGCAGCATTCCCTTGAGCAATCCATTAGCAATCCCCTACCCAAAGCAAACATCAATCCAACCCAAAACAAAGACTTCCTAAGTGTCTCTGAAGCTTCACAACTAATTGGCGTAAGCAGATGGACCATTCAAAGGATGATCAAAAGAGGTCAGTTAAAAGCTGCCCGGTTTGGAAGAAAGCAAATTATTACCCGTTCACAAATAGAAAGTCTGTTCCACTAAAAGCTTTAGATTATGAAATGCCCATTAGCAAAACGACAAACCATCCAAAAATGTAATAAGGGCATTCCATCTGTCCTATTAAAAACAAATATAAAAATCAGATGAAAGTAACATTAAGAGAGCGCTTAAAAAATGGCAAAATCAGTCTTTATCTGGATTACTACGATAAAGGAAAGCGCAAAACAGAAAACCTCAGCCTGTACCTAAACCCCAAGCCAAAAACCAAACAGGAAAAAGATCTCAACAAAAAAACACGCCAACTGGCAGAAGCTATTGTCGGCCAACGACAAGTCGAGATTCAAAACGGCGCGTATGGCTTTAAAGATGTAGAAAAACTCAAAGGAAATCTAATTCTCTACATTTCAGAACTAGTAGAAAAACGAAACACCAGCAACGGCAACTATGGCACCTGGTCGAGTATGCTCAAACATCTAAAAGCCTTTTGTCCCAATGACATTATGTTCAGAAATGTAGATTCCACTTTTGTAGAGCAATTCAAAGAATACCTCGACAAAGATGCAATTGCAAGAGCGGGTAAAAAGCTCTCTCAAAACTCAAAGTATTCTTACTTCGGCAAGTTCAGTGCAGCTCTAAAACAAGCTGTTAAAGACGGATTTCTAAGCGTGAACCCTGCAGAGAGTGTTTCAGGCTTCAAACAAGACGACCCACAGCGGGAGTTCCTGACACTTGACGAACTCCAAGCAGCTGCAAATACAGAATGTGAACTCCCCCTACTTAAAAAAGCATTCATTCTTTCAGCCTTAACAGGTTTACGATGGGGAGATATCGAAAACCTCAAATGGTCCGAAATACAACACTCCAAAGAACTCGGCTATTACATCCGCTTCCGGCAGCGAAAAACAAAAGGTGCTGAAACCCTTCCCATCTCTGAACAAGTTGTAGAACTTCTCGGAGAACGTGATGAAGAAAACGACATTATTTTCAAAGGATTAAAATACAACGCCTGGTCAAACCTCAAACTCCAACAATGGATGATGAAGGCAGGTATCACAAAAAATATTACCTTTCACTGTGCTAGGCACACTTATGCCACTTTGCAACTCACTATGGGAACCGATATTTACACCGTTTCCAAGTTGTTAGGCCATAAGGAACTACGCACCACGCAGATTTACACCAAAGTTATTGACGAAAAGAAAAAAGATGCAGCTAATCGTATTAAACTAAACTTGTAATGGCCAAGTATATTTTTTTAGAATTAGTCACTAAGACAAAGGGGATTCATAGAGATAAAAGGAGAGAAAAGGATTTTTCTGAACTCCTTATGAATATAAAAGAGAACAATAAAGCTGCCAATGCTGTTTTTAATTTAGATTTCAAAAGACCACTTTCCGATAAAAAGAAGTATTACAGTATCATAATATTCAACGATACTCAAAGAATGATTGAAGAATTTAAAAAAGAATTTCCTTCAAACGCAATTGAAGAGGAATTGAGATTTTCTTATAACTCACTGCACAAAAAAATTGACAAGTACTTAAAAAGCATTGCTCAGTATATAAAGGAAAATGAAATTACGGAAGATTTAAATTCAGACCTATCTTACATAATAAATTATTTAAAATTCTCAGCCATTCAATTACTACTGGAACTCCAGGATCAATACGGTCAATACGCCTCTTCCGAAAACTATAACACAAACGAAATTCACGAAAAATATTTTGGCGAAAAGCTATCTAACAATTACATAGTTAAAATTTCAGAAGCTATTGAACCTAGAAGTGATTTAGCCAAAATACATCAAGGAAATAATGAAGAGAAAAACCTTCAATACTCCTTTACCTATAAACAATATGATATCAACCCATCTAAAATTACAGATTTGTGGGACAGCTTAAAATTAAATAAATTTATTAAATCAGATACTCCTCTTCAGACCTTTCGAAAAATTTTTTCTGGTAAGGAAATTACTAATCCTGTAAAATGGACTGGTAATCCAAGTGAGCTCTATTACTTTATAAAACTTATCCATAATGATTTAAACTTAGTGGAAAATCTAAAACAAAAACATTGGAAAGTAGCCTGTGATTGTTTTGTTGATGAAAACGGTTTAAAGTTTAACCGTTCAAAAATAAGATCATTAAAAAGACCTGAGTTAACTGGAGATAAAATAGACAATGCAGTAAAACATCTAATTTAAGTCCACTCTACACTTTACACTTTATATTCTTTTTTAAACTTTTTTTACCCTTGTTATCTTTTGACAAGGGTTTTTTCTTTTGTTTGTTCACTCTACACTCTACACTCTACACTACACCTGCTTAAACGACCCCATAAAACA
>NZ_JCBCCK010000399.1:0-10221 GCF_059864935.1 Planktosalinus sp. | reverse complement strand
CACATTTTCCGCAGCTGTCACTTTGTATGGTGGGGCCTGAAAAAGATGGTTCACTTAAACAGTGTAAAGCTTACGCTAAAAAAAATAATTTGCCCGTAATTTTTACCGGAAAACTTGATAAAGAAGCCTGGATAAAACTTGCCGAAAACTATTCCATTTTTATCAATACCACAAACTTTGACAATGCACCTGTAAGTATGATTGAGGCTATGGCTTTAGGGTTACTGGTGGTCTCTACCAATGTGGGCGGAATACCGTTTCTTCTTGATGACGGAAAAGATGCCTTGCTCGTAGAACAAGATAATGTCGATAAATTTTTATCTGCAGTAAAGAAAATTTTGGCAAATCATGAACTGGCTGAAAATCTTGCCATTAATGCAAGACAAAAAGCAGAAACTTTTGATTGGGAAAAAGTTAAACACCAATGGTTTAAAATTTTAGACTAATTAATTGTAAATTTAAGCCCCTAATCAAAACTAAATGACCAACACTTCAAAAATTCATTTTGAGATTTCTGAACGTAAAGTTCTTTTGCGAATACTGGATATCGTATCTGTATTTCTTGTACTGTATGGTGTGGGGGTTTTGTTTGTTTTTGATTATTTTAAAGTTGCAAATGATCGTTGGGAGTGGTTGATCGTATTGGCGTTGTATCTGTCAATTTTTGGAACCGTATTTGAACTTTATGACCTCCAAAAGGCCAGTAAAATTGATATTGTTTTTAAAAATATTGTACTTACAAGTTCGTTGACGGTTTTATTTTATTTACTCACCCCATTTTACACGCCACAATTACCAAGCAATCGTTTGCAAATTATTTATTTCTTTTTAGCCATTATTGTTGCCCTGTTTTTATGGCGCCTTGCATATATTACTTTTATATCATCTCCGAGATTTTATAAGCGAATATTAATTATTGGAAATTCAAGCAACGCAAAAATTATGGCAGATGCGGTAGAGAAATCCGACCCAAATTTTAAGGTCATAGGTTTTGTTAATACCGGAAAAGAAAATATTAATGAAGTTTCAAGCTTATTGGAGTTTAAAACCCAAGATTTAAAGCAAATTATATCAGAAAATTCAATTTCAGAAATTATAGTTGCCGGAAATTTATCTAAACGCTTAACACTTCCAACATACACTCAGTTATTAGACTTACTTGAAAAAGGCTTTTCAATTAAGGAGTATACTCAAGTTTATGAAGATTTAACCCATAGAGTGCCTGTACATCATGTTGATAAAGATTTTTACAGATATTTTCCATTCAGTAGAAGCAATCAAAATAAACTGTACCTTTTTTTTCACAAGCTTATAGATACATTAATATCCATAGTAGGTTTAATTTTCGGAATAATAGTGTTTCCAATAATATTTGTAGGAAACCTAATAGGTAATCGTGGTCCATTATTTTATTTTCAAGAACGAGTTGGAAAAAACGGAAAAACATTTTTCATTGTCAAACTAAGAAGCATGATATTAAATGCAGAAAAAAATGGTGCAACCTGGGCAACAAAAGAGGATGTTAGAGTTACAAAATTTGGAAAGTTTTTAAGAAAAACAAGATTGGATGAAATACCTCAATTTTTTAATGTTCTGAGGGGAGACATGAGCATCATTGGCCCCAGGCCGGAACGTCCGGTTTTTGTTAAAGAGCTTTCTCAAGAAATTCCTTTTTATGAAGTCAGGCACATTATCAAACCCGGATTGACAGGCTGGGCTCAGGTAAATTGCAACTATGCAGCTTCAAAGGAAGATGCCCTTGAAAAATTACAGTATGATTTATATTATATCAAAAAGCGGAGTGTTTTTCTGGACTTGGATATTTTAATCAAAACTCTCAGTACAGTTTTATTTTATCGAGGTCATTAAAAATGAAGGGTTACAGCGTTATGACTCCAAAAATGATAAGCCCATTAATGTTAAAGTTCCGATTTTTAAAGCTTTGAATCCAAATTTTTACTAAATTGTGTTGGTTAAACAAAAACGCCCTGCCTATTAAGCAAATTTACTATAGTTGATTTAATTATTAAATTATTCTAATACCATTTATACTATGGCTAGAGCAATGTTTGATTACACCAAAGCTGTACTTGCAAAAGTTAGTTTTGACGCTAACCTTTTTTGCAAAGAACTTCAAAAAGCATTGAAAAGATTACTTCCTTATGAAATTGAGGAGTTGAAAGTCTGGGTTAATTCACTTATTAAACTAAACCCTGAACTTAATCAATGTTTAATTTATTTAAAACCTTAGAAATTAAAAATATTTAGCTTCCTAAATTGTTAGTGTACAACATTTCGGTTGGTTTTAAGTGTTAATGTAATTTTTTCCCATTTATTGTTTCAACGATTTAGGAAGCTTGTTTTTTATTTTTCAAAGGACTGATAATTTTTACGTCCTGAAAAGCAATCGCACCTCTAATTACTCCCGAAATAACATTGTGTAAAGCATCTACAATCTGAAGTTTGAGCTCGCTTTTATGTTGCAGTAAGCTTACCTCCCGAGCCGGTGAGGGTTCTTTAAAAAAATGTAGGTATTTTTTCTCTTTTTCCTTGATGTCAAGTGTGTGCAAATAGGGTAGCAGGGTCATTCCCAAGCCTTCATTAGCAAGCTTGATAAGTGTTTCAAAACTTCCGCTTTCCAATTGAAATTTGTCTGTTTCAGGCCTGTTGGAAACTTTACAGAGATTAATGACTCCGTCCCTGAAGCAGTGCCCGTCTTCAAGTAAAAGTATGTCGTCTATATCCAAATCGCCAATTGTGATGTGTTTTTTGGAAAAAAGTCTGTGGTTTTCGGTAATGTAAGCCACAAAAGGCTCATAATATAAAACGCGCTCTTTGATATTTTCCTGACGAAGTGGGGTAGCGGCTATGGCAGCATCCAAGTGGCCATCGTTCAGTCGTTTGATACATTCTTCAGTGTTTAACTCTTCAATCTTTAAGTGAACTTTAGGGTGGCGATTACTGAACGCTTTTAAAAACATGGGGAGCAGAGTGGGCATAACCGTTGGAATGATTCCTAACCTAAATTCGCCACCAATAAACCCTTTTTGCTGGTCAACAATATCTTGCATACGATCTGCCTCATTGACAATGTTTCTGGCTTGTTCCACAATTTTTTTTCCGATGTCAGTAAGCCTTAATGGCTTTGTACTGCGATCAAAAATGAGGATGTCTAATTCTTCCTCAAGTTTCTGAATTTGCATACTAAGCGTGGGCTGGGTGACAAAGGTTTTTTCTGCGGCTTTGGTGAAGTTTTGATGCTCAGCCACCATCAAAACATATTTTAATTGGGTAATGGTCATAGTATTTGTTTTTCTGATGTAAATTTAAGAATATTATAAGAATGTCTTATAAAATTTTATCTCTAAATCAAACCTTTGGCTTTAATTTCCAGATACTTGTTGATGGTGTTGATGGTAAGGTCTTCCGGTGTGGTGAGAATAGATTGAATACCTTTTTGTTGTAACTCTTTTACAATTAGTTTTTTATCGTGCTGAAATTGTTGAGCGATAGTGCTTTCATAAATTTCGGTGAGATTTTCTGCTCTTTTTTCTGCCAACTTTACCAACTCTGTGTTGTCAAAGAAAATGACTACTAACACGTGTTTTTTGGCTATAGCCTGAAGATATTTTAACTGCCTTTGAAGTGAAGAGATATGCTCAAAATTGGTGTATAGCATGATCAGGCTTCGATGAGTGATGCTTCTTTTTATACTAGCCTGCAACAGCCCAAAATCAGAATCAAGAAAATTAGTATTCAGGTTGTAAAGGGTTTCCAGTATGGTGCTTAGATAAGTTCGTTTGGCCTGTGCAGGGATTATTTTGTGAATTTTATTTGAAAATTGAATCAATCCCACTTTATCGCCTTTTTTGAGGGCAATGTTTGAAAATGCAAGGGTGCTGTTGATGGCATAATCCAATAACTTCAGTTCATTGAAAGGCATTTTCATCACCCTTCCGGAGTCGATGATGGAGTAAATGGGTTGCATTTTTTCGTCCTGGTACTGGTTGACCATTAAATGTGATTTCTTAGCCGTGGCTTTCCAGTTAATTGAACGGACGTCATCACCTGAAACATACTCTTTGATTTGCTCAAACTCCATGGTGTGGCCAATACGTCTGATTTTCTTAAGCCCTAAAAAGCTAAGTTTGCTGTCCATTGCCAGAAAATCATATTTTTTCATCTGGATGAAAGAAGGGTACACCTTAACCATTTGATTGTAATTGAAGCGGTGTCTTCTTTTTACTAATAGAATAGAAGTAGAAACAAAACAATTCAAATTTCCGAAGTAATACTCACCACGCTCTACAGGTCTTACATCATAAGTAAGCGTTTTAGTTTGATTACCGTTGAGATTGGCGGTCATCAAGAAATCCCTTTTTTGGAACTGAACAGGCAATTCATCAATAATTTCTACCTGAACTTTAAAGTTGTATTGGTTGTGAAATTTCAGTAAAACATAATTGGCATCACTGTTGGAGAATTTTTCGGGAAGTATGCGCTCTCCTTTTAAACCAGCCGATTTATACAGCATGGTTATTTCGGTTAAAATCAAAAAAATAAACGCCAAAACAATTAACCAGACCAAACCGTAAAGACCCGGAAACCAGTAAGACAGCAGAAATAAAAGCGCTATTCCGGTCAGGATTTTAAAAAACCGTTCGGTCAGGTATAATGTTTTGATGAATTTCAGCATTTATCTGGGAATTTCAACAGATTGCGTAATCATTTGGATAACAGTTTCAGGGGTCATGCCCTCCATTTCCCTTTCTGGGGAAAGGATAATCCTGTGATTCAATACCGGATGGAGTGTTTTTTTAATATCATCGGGAATGACAAAATCCCTGCCGGCAATTGCGGCATAGGCTTTTGATGTGTTCATAATAGCAATTGATGCCCTGGGCGATCCACCCAAATACAAATGGGGATGGTTTCTTGTTTTGTCAATTATCTGAGCGATATAATTAAATAATTTTTCATCGATCAAAATATCCTGAACCTGTAACCTAAACTTTTTTAATTGTTCAATGTTTAGTAGGGCATCAATTTCAGCTTCAGGGAGATTGAGTTTGCGACTGTCATGTGATTTTAAAATGATGATTTCTTCATCAAGAGTGGGGTAGCCCACTTTTATTTTAAACAGAAACCGGTCGAGCTGTGCTTCGGGCAGGGCATAGGTGCCTTCCTGCTCCAGCGGGTTTTGTGTGGCCACCACCATAAACGGATAGTCCATGATGTATTTTGTCCCGTCTATGGTGATTTGGCGTTCTTCCATTACTTCAAAAAGTGCCGACTGGGTTTTTGCCGGTGCCCGGTTGATTTCATCAATCAAAACTACATTAGAAAAAATAGGGCCTTTTTTAAACTCAAATTCGGTGGTTTTTGAGTTAAATACCGAAGTTCCCAAAACATCGCTGGGCATCAAGTCAGGTGTGAACTGGATCCGGCTGAATTTTGTTTTCAGGGTTTTTGCAAACAATTTTGCTGTGATGGTTTTTGCAATTCCGGGAACACCTTCAATCAAAACGTGGCCGTTTGCCAAAAGACTCACAATGAGTTGTTCAATAAACTCATTTTGACCAATAATCACTTTTCCAAGCTGTGATTTGATGGACTCGACGGCTTCTTTGAGTTCGTCCAATTGGATTCTGTTGCCAAAATTTAGCTCATCATTAATGTTTTCAGGATTTTCCATCTGTTTTTGTTTTAAAATTATGTATTTTATTGTAGAAAGTTACGAGCTCGTCATTAAAAATTTCAGCTCGGTTTTGAATGGTTTTGATGTCATTGAATATAGCAATCACTTCGTCTGGTGTGTGATTGCTTCTTGAAGCTACTTCTTCAAAAAAACGCCTGTTTAAATGTTCAGTTTGCACACGAAGTTTTAACCTGATGTATTCCTGAAAACCGGCAATCATTTTTGTGGCAATTTCCCTGTTATCCTTTTTATCCAAATAAATTGATGCTATGGTTTGTGTGTATTCATAGGTCTTGTTGTTCAGTTTGGGTATAATTGGAATGGTGCGCTGTTTACGTTTTCCTTCAAAAATAACAAACAGCAATACGCCAATTAAAACAAAATAATAAGCCCATTTGAGGGCTTTGGTACTCAATAATATTTTTAGGGGCGATACATCAAAACGGCGCCCTGTTTTGTAGTAATTGTCCCAATGAATGGTCTTACCGGTGTTGATGTATGACAGGACATTTTCTGTAAAAGGGTTGTTCTCATGGTTAACCAAAAAGTAATTACTGAAAATTTCCGGTTGGTTGTACATAAAAACAGCCCCTTTCCCAAAAGGAACCTTTAAAAAATTAGGACGCGCCATATCCATGATTTGGTCGCTTTCAAAAGGTTGGGCTATTCCCAAAACAATGTGTGAAAGCGTGTCTATTGTGCTGAAATAGGGGATATTAAAATTTTGAGGGATGTGGTAAGGCTTTTCAGCTTCCAGTTTTTTGTTTACAAGGTTAAGTTGAGGCTCTGTACTAAAACGGTCCCTCATTAAAAATGTTTTTATTTCCAGGCCAAGAGTGTCCAGTAAATTCCTGGAATAACGATTAGCGGAAAGAAAAACTGTATTGCCTTGATCTACCCAATCCAAAAGCAGGTGGAGCTCTTCATCATCAAACCAGAGACCGTCATTGATAAATAAATAAACTCCTTCCGGTTTGTTGTCACGCAGGTTTACAAAAGGCGGTAAATCCACATCTACCAGTTTTTCCTTAAAATGTGATTTCAGGTGGTCATAAATAATATAATTGCCCAAAGGAATTTTATCCAGCTTGTTGTAGCTGGGAAACCAGTTGAGCGGTGGCGGTTTGGTAGCCTCCACATACACCAGCCCCCCGATAACTATCAGAAAAAGAATTAATGTTATTTTTTGAAGATTACTCACTTTTCTTGCTGATGTTGTTTTTTAGAGTTATAAACTGGTATTTAGCCTTTGTAAAATCTGTTTCAGAAACCTCAAAATTGCCATACCAAACATACTCATATATAACCGCCGATTTTTTGAATTGAGAAGAGAGATGCTCCTGTTTGATTTCCCTGATATAATCTGAATTGGTTTTGTCAAATTGGTAGTTAATGATTTCGTTTTCGCTTAAGCTTTTAAGGATGAGTAAAAAATAATACCTCACTGCCAGCCTGTAGTTTTTATTTGCCAGTGCATCGTCAATCAAGGCTTGAATGTCTTCAGATTTGATGATTTTTTCTTCTTCGGTAAAAAATACCTGTGCTTCATCTTTAGAGTACAGCAAGCCCGAACCCGGATTTAACTTGTAAAACAGCCAGATTAGAAATATAACTATACCACCAATAATGATATAAGGCATTGCTTTGTAAAGAAAATAGAGAAAAGAGTTTGATTTAAAATCCCCAAACAACCATGTCCAGAAATTTATCCAATGCCTGTATACCCATCTTTTGAATTGCTGCCACAGATTGTCTTCCTGAATTTTTTCGGTATAATCAAAATAGGGGTCATTTTGGTATTTTTCGGTTTTAGAAGGGTCGAAAGAAACAGGGGTTACATCAGAAGTTTGGTCATATTTAACTTCAGGATGCAACTGAAATTCATCTGACGAAAATGAAAATCCGGAAACTCCCGCAAGGAAAAAAAATAATATAAACAGGTATGACCTCATTCTAAGCGAATTTTAACTTCTAACTTTGTACTTCCAACTTTAAATTTCTCCTTCTCTTTCTCCAAGTCTGTCAATGGTTTCAAGGGTTCCGGTAAAGTTTTTCTTTTCGTTTAGATGAAAATAAATAAACGCAGTTGCTATAAGAATTAAGGCGAAAAGAAAATATTGAGCTATCATTGAAAAAACATCCAGACTTATAGATATCCAGTCAATTATTTCAAAAGGATTGCCTGAAACCTCATCCATCATTGTAAATATTTTTGCTAAATAATAAATGAGTTGAGGTAACTGAAATATGAAAGCAATTACATAATACAGAATATAAATTACAATAAGGGTAGCAAAAGTAATCCACCATTCATCCTTGATGAGTTTAAAACTGTTACTGATGGCATTGCCCATATCTTTGCGTTCAAACATCAGCATAGGAAATGACATCGAAAAACACACAGCCAGATAAATACCGGGTAGGAAGCACAAGACTATACCAATACCAACCATCAGACCTACAATAATATTCAAGCCAATGTAACTCCAGAAATAGTTTCTAGCCAGTTGTGATACATCTTCAGGGTTTACATTTCCGTTTGTTTCGATATAGTTTTTAA
Source organism: Planktosalinus sp. (assembly GCF_059864935.1). NCBI lineage: Bacteria > Pseudomonadati > Bacteroidota > Flavobacteriia > Flavobacteriales > Flavobacteriaceae > Planktosalinus > Planktosalinus sp. The sequence goes on along the minus strand of NZ_JCBCCK010000399.1, from coordinate 1,963 downwards.
TATACCCAAAAACAGCACCATAGAGCAAGGCATAAAAAGCGATGTATGAGCCGAGCAAAAGCAATACTGAAAGGATAGTATTTGAAAGAAGTGAAGGTGCTGTAAAAATACGCTCAAAATCGCCTAAGGTAGATTGTATATAATATATATAACTCACAATCACCACCAGCATAGCCGGTCCTGAAATTTTTAAAATTAGTAGACCAAGGGTTTTGCCTTCAAGCCTGATAAACTTAAACACATCGGTGATGATGGCACCAATATCACGCTGTTGTTTAAAATCTATAACTTCTTTCATGATTGATTTAGTTTTGTTTTATTTAGTTTGATGGGATAGAATACATAGTAAAATAAAATGAGGTAAAGCGATCCTCCAATGATGAGTATTGCCAACCAATCGGGCATTTCGGTATGACGGGTTACAAATCCCTCCAAAAATCCGGCAATGATAAAAAACGGAATGGTACTGACAATAATTTTCAAGCCGTCTTTTGCTCCTCTAACGAAAGATTGAAGTCGGGTATAAGTACCGGGAAATAATATGCTGTTTCCTAAAACCAATCCGGCGCAACCGGCTACAATGATGACTGAAATTTCAATCGTTCCATGAATCCAGATGGTTCTCACTGATTCCCAAAACAGGTTGTAATCATAAAAAAAGTATTGAAAAGACCCCAGCATAATGCCATTGCGCATAAGGATATAAAGGCTTCCAATGCTTAAGAATATGCCAAATACAAAGGCATTGAGTGCCACCCTGATGTTGTTGACGGTAATACCCAGAAACATTTCCATTTCGCCCATTTTTTTATAGACCGCCATGGGGTCGCCCTGTTCAATGTGGCTGATGGTCATATTCACATAACCGTCGCCCATAATCAACCTGACAAAATCGCCATCGGTTGCTGCAGAAAATGCGCCAATGGTCACAAATAATGTAAAAGACAAAAACGCAACAAGTAATTGTTTGTGGTATTGATAGAAAAACAAAGGAAACTCCTTAGTGTAGAATGTAATGAGCTTGTTCCGGGATTCTTTTTTGTTCTTGTAAATCTTATTATGTGCTAAAACAGCCAGACTATTCAGGTATCTTAAAGTCTCGCTTTTGGGGTAAAAAGTCTGGGCATAACTCAAATGGTCTGTAACTTCAATGTACAGTCCGCTGAGCTCATCGGGATTAATTTGAATATTATTCCTAAGAACACTTTCAAATCTTATCCATTTATCTTTATTTTGTTTTACAAATGCTGCTTCCCGCATTTAATAAGAAATTGCTTTTCCAAAGAAACAGATTAAATGGATAATTTTCAAATAGAAACTGCACAAAATGTCACGATTTCTCAAAATGTTGCCGGCATTGGTGAACGTATCCTGGCCTACCTTCTTGACACCTTGATTGTTGGGTTTTATATTTTTATAGTTATTTTTACTCTTTCACAAACAAATTTTGGAACCGGAAGTATATTTTTGCTTATTATGACAATCGGGTTGCCTGTTTTTCTTTATCATTTGCTTTGGGAAACCCTTTGGAACGGACAAACACCCGGAAAAGCAGCAATGAAAATAAGGGTGGTCAAACTGGATGGTTCAAAGCCCGCATTGTCAAATTACTTATTGCGATGGTTGCTACGATTGGTCGATATCAGTTTTACAAGTGGGGCAGTGGCTGTGGTAACCATTTTACTTAACGGAAAGGGGCAACGGTTGGGTGACATTGCCGCCACAACAACAGTAATTTCAGAAAAAAAAAATACCGGAATTACAACCATCAGGCACATAGAGGTTGAAGAAGAATATTTGCCCAAATATCCACAGGTCACCGTTTTTAATGACAGTGAAATGCAAACTATCAAAAAACTGTTTTTTGAAGCAAAATTTGTCGGAAATCACAAAGTTATTTTAAAACTTTCTGCTAAATCTGCTGAAATAATGCAAGTTAATTTTGATGAAAAACCTATTGACT
>NZ_JCBCCK010000071.1:0-10556 GCF_059864935.1 Planktosalinus sp. | reverse complement strand
TTCTGGTTTCTGGTTTCTGGTTTCTGGTTTCTGGTTTCTGGTTTCTGGTTATTGGTTATTGGTTATTGGTTATTGATTTTGTTATTTATTGCTAGTTTTTGTGCCCAAAATAGGCTTTGATTCCATTGTTGTTTGAAGGTTTTAAAATACTTCAACGGATTTATAATCGCTTGTTTTCGATAATGCCTTAAAAACAAGCCGGTTTTATATCCAAGAATTTGTTCTTGGGTTCGGTGTTTTTGATGAAAGCGCATAATGGTTGGTGATGGCTTAGGAGCAAACTCTTCATGATGCCAAGGCAATACGGGTTTGGTTCTAAATCCTCCCACAGGTGCTTTGAGATGTAAGATTGATGGTTCTGGAACATATATAACATCAGCTCCTTTGTTGCGTAACTGCATGCCAAAATCAGCATCCTCTCCATAGCCGTGTTCCATAGTTTCATCAAATTGAATATCATTTAATAAACTTTTTTTAACAAAACTGTTTCCGGCTCCAAAGGTGTGCCATTGAACAATTTTATTAAAGACCCTATTTTCATTTTTTTGCAAATAGCAGGTAGTAATTGCCTCAACTCCGATAGCTTTAGCCTTTTTAAAAATATCATGAATTAAATTATGTCCTAATACGTTGTCATCATCCCCCAAGAAAACCCAATCGGCAGTTACATGTTGCAAGCCCAGATTTCGGGCATAGCAGGCTCCGGTTTGGTGTGTGAATATATGCTTGATCTCAAAAGGCCAGTTTTTATTCACAAAATCCTTCAAGTCACTTTCGCTTTTTGAATCTGGGTTTTGCTCGATTATGATAAGTTTTTCAGGCAATTTTGTTTGTTTGGCCAGATCGTTGATTACTGCTTTCACATAGTTTGTTCTTCCAATGGTTGGGATGACCACATCTACGGAAAATGGAACGGACAATGACTTTGAAGACTGAAGCGGAATAGCATCCAAAACACCCGGTGGAAGTGTTCTTTTTTTATACAATAAGGCGGAAAGCCACGCGCCAAGGTGAAATTGTTTTTTATACACCCATAAGTTTATAAAAAGGAAAATAAGCCAATGGCTTTTGTAGTGTTGTTTTACAAACCGAAATAAGGTTTTGGCAGTAGCCTTGGCTTCCTGATTTACTACAGGTTTTTTTAATAATTCGGGATTATGATAACAAAACAGCCCCAGTGGCATGAGTACTTTTGCAAGTGAGTTTAAAAAATAGCTAAAATCGACATCTTTAATCACTTGTTTTTCTACCGAATTCAACACACTGCTGTGGATGCCTCCGGACTGTGCGCTCATTTGCCAGGTGGGGTACCGGACAGCTCTGTTTATTTTGATAAACGGACTGTTTTCCACAAAGCCGATATCCGGTCCCATAAAGCCGGAATTCCCACAGGAATGCATCATGCGCTTTTGGTGAAATAAATCAGGTAGAATTTCATAATTTAATAGCTCTTTACAAGTGATATCACACCAAATCAGCCATTGATCAGGAAACTCAGCAGCGAGTTCAAATAAGGAGGTTGAAACAGAACGCTCAGCATATCCGGCAATGTCTTTATCAGACCCTACAGAATGTACCTTGTTGTTTGAATGATAGACAAAAATCATTGTTGGTTCCCTTTGGTTGTAATCAAAGCATCATAAAAGGCCATATTTTGAGCTATGGTTTTTTGAGTGCTGAAATGCTGCACTACATACTCTCTAGCCTGTTTCCCAAGCACCTTGCGGAGTTGTGGGTCTTCAAGCAGCAGCAAAACCGCTGTCATATATGCCTCGTGATCATCGGGTGAAACCGTGTAGCCCGTCACACCGTCTATCATCATCTCTTCGGCCCAACCAATGTTTGAGGTTACAAGGGCTTTTTCCATGGCCATGGCTTCAAGCCAACTCATGGGTAATGCTTCTGCATAACTTGGCAAGACGACCACTGTGGCCTTGGCAATTTCATTTTGTATGGCTTCATAGGACAATTCGCCAAGAAAGACTGTTTTTAACCGTGTGGCCTCATTCAATCCTGAAACGATTAAAGCCCGGGTAGATTTACCCGTAAAAATATCGATGACATCTTTTCCGGCAAACACAAATTCCACATCGGGCTTTTCCCGATTGATTTTGTTAAAAATATCCGGAAGTTCAAGCACTCCCTTTTTTCTGATGAGGGAACCAAAATACAAGACCCTGGCAGGCATTTCAGCTTCGTGGTGGGGCTCAAAGTTGTTGGTGTTTATACCGTTTGGAATAACCGTAATATCGTCTTCGAGATTGAATATTGAGCGGGTAAGTCCTGCTGCAAATGCACTCACTGAAGTGACTGCTGTAGCTCCTTTGAGTGCCAGTTTTTCAAAAAAATAATTTTTCTTCTTTTGCTTTCTTCCGTCAAGGTGGCAAAAATAGGCATCGCTCCCATTAATCCTGATGACCAAGGGTGCGTCCAGCTTCATAAACGCGGTAATTCCCGTCCAGTCCGGGGCCTCAATCAGGTTTACACCTTCTTTTTCAATCAAGCGGTTCAGGTATTTTGCTATAAATTTCCTGTTTATATAAAAACCAAGAAACGTGTGCCTTTGTTGTTTTAAAATGTGGAAAGTGATGGAGTTTTCAATAAAAACCGCACTTTTTTCCTTTCCAAAAACCACTACACTCACCTCAAAATCACGTGCTGCCAGTTGGGTAGCCAGGTTTTTAATGCTCGTGCCCAACCCGCCGGAAGTACCGATGTTGGGGTGAGGGTATTCGGGGGTAAGGAAGCAGATGTGCATTTTAAATATAGTTGAGTTTTTTTCTTAGCTTTTTTGAACCTAAAAGAATACATACTTCAGTTAAGCGTGATTTTGGTTTTCTGTTTACAGGTTTAAAGTCAACGGTTTTGGGTTTTGCATCCCATATATTTTTGGCATTTGTTTCTTCAAAAAATGAGGTGTTAATCACTTCAATGTTCTCAATTTCATCTATTATTTGTTCCAGAGACTTTTCACATTGAAACAGGTGTTTTAACTTTAGTAAAGTGTTTTCATTTTTATTCACTAGGTCTTCATACTTTACGATATTAAACCCGTCAAAGTCCGGCATTGTATTTAAAATTTTTCGACTAAACTTATAACTGTAATAATAAGGATAAATTCCCACTAAGACTCCCAGTCGTTTCAAGTAATTTTTAATGCCCGGCTTTTTGAGCCTCATGCCTTTGAAGAGCGATAGAAGTACATCTCTGGGGTCTCTGAATAAAAGTATGTGCAAATCGTTTGTGAATACTTTTTTTAAATGTGACACCCCGGTAAACGAAGTGTCTTTAATCATCACATAGTCAGCTTCAGATTTGGACAGGATTTTTTGACGCAGGTCCTTAATAAACAGCTCGTCAAAAAAATCTTTATCCGTTTTATGGTAAATATGGGTGTTGTATATTTTATAATACCCCTCCAGCATAGTAGATAACCTGGTTTCACTTCTGTTGTGAATTAAAACCTGATGATTTGTAAACACCTTAAAGACCTCAGATGCAAAATTATGCCCTGTCCTGGGGGAATAGGCATTGGAGAAGATGATTTTTTTATTGTTTCTCATCATTTACAATCTTTTCTATCCCCTCCCAAATCCGTTCTGAGGCTTTTTGGGGTGGGTGTTGGTTGATGGTTTGAAACCAGGTTTGGGCGTTTTTAATAATTTCTTCTTTTGAAGTTTCTAAAGTACTTAAAATAGAATGAAGTTCCTCGGGTTTGTGCAACCAATACACAGGAAATTCTTTTGTAGCCGATTGAAAATGGATGTATTTATATATGGTATGGATGTCCTTTTGAAGGGATACCCTTTCCGGATTGTAGGCAATATAACAACAGGGCGTATGGTGACAGACTGCATCAAATACCATAGTCGAACCCATATTGATGACCAGTTCACTGTGTGCAATTGTATTCACCAGTAATGTGTTATCTTCTTTTGTTGGCAGGACGGTATTCCAATCGGCACCCATTTTTTTCCATAAAGGAGGTAAGTCAACTATTTCTGCGTTATACTCATTTAAAACCCCGTCAAATCGGTTGGAAAAGTCCACCGGGCACCTTCTGAACAGGATGCTCCAATTGTCTTGTTTTTGGTTTAAGAGTCTAACTGTTTCTGCCACATCCTCTAGGTATTTCGAATCGTGCGGTGAAGTAGTGATGTCATCACCGGAAAAACAAATGTATTTTTTCTCCGGGTCGAGCTTGTGTGCCTTACAAAAATCCTCGCGACTTTGTTTTAAAGTAGTCTCAAAGTGCATTTCAAATTGCGGGGTGCCGGTGACTATGATTTGTTCTTTTTGGATGTAGGGGTAATAAAACAATAGTTCCTCTTTCATATAATTACTCCACACAAAATAATAGTCGGTTTCCACCACCATGGTGGCCTTGGGCAGGTTGTCCCAGGAAAAAATAAAAGTTGCCGTGGGAATGCCCAAATCACGGGCAGCTGTTAAAGGTGCTATGGCATTTACCGGACGCTGGTTGGCGCAAAATACCATGGCCGGCTGTTCTTTTTTAAGAGTAACGAGACACTGTTTGTAATAGGGCGAATTGCGTTCAGTTTGCTGCAATTGTTTTCGCAGTCCGGTCAAATTGTTTGTGTATTTCCATGAATACCATTTAACCAAGAAATTTTTGATTTTTTGCTTGATGGTTTTGGTTGTGGGTGGAAATCGGTATTCTGAAAAAATGGCATTACCGGTTTTGGTTTCAAAATCTGATAAAGTGAGTTCAATTAACGCTCTTTTTAATAAATCAGTTTTGATCTTAGGTTTCCCACTTAATTTTCTTTCTTCACAACCAAAATCACCCAAATTAAAAGGAGTCGCATTCCAATACTTAATAGAAAACCCTATTGAAGTTCCTAATTCATTGAAGTTTGAATAAACAAAATTACGCAATCCTACTCCATCCGGAAGTATAATGAAAACAGATTTTTGCTTATTCATTGGTCATATTGTTATTCAGCAAATTACTAAAATTCACCCATTGCCACAAATGAAAAGAAAAGTCCTGTTTACCTTTCCTGTAGATTTCCCATTCCCTATGCAGTTCTTTTGAATCAAACCAATGTGAATAAGGAGATTCTAAGAGTTCTTCCAGGGCTTCGTCAACCAATGGTTGCAGTGATGTGCCCAGCCATTCCCTTTGCGGGGTTTGTAAGGGTCTTTTGGGCGCCCAAGTAATCGTTTTACCGGCGTAGTCTTCCAACAACAAACGCAACAGGTATTTGGTTTGTTGGTTGTGGATTTTAAACGCTTCCGGTTGTGCAAAAGCGAGTTCCACCAAACGGTAATCTAAAAAAGGTTCCCGCAGTTCTGTGGAATATGCCATTGAAATGCGGTCATTAAAGCGCAATGCACGGGGTATTTTGGTATAAAACAAATCACGGTACTGTTTGTTGAGCAATTCATTGTCAAAGGGTTTGGGGTATATGGGTTTTTGGGCCAAAGCCAAAAAGTCTTTACTCAGACACTTTATTTTAAACGGACTCCCCGTTGTATTTACCCCCTGTATGGTTTGCCCTGAGCTGGTGTGGTAATAATCATAACCCGCCCATTGCTCGTCCATGCCCTGTCCGTCCAGCAATACTTTGACGCCTTGCTGCCGGGCTGTTGCAAAAAGTTTGGCATAGGCCAATGTGGGAACCCCACCAAAAGGCTCGTCCTGGAAATAAGCTATTTTTTTAGTGAACCCCACTACTTCTTCAACAGTAAACAACACTTTATGCAGTGGTGTTTGGGTATGGGCGATCATGGCTTCCACCCAGGGCAATTCGTCATAGCGGGCATCGCCGGTATAAAAGGTGAATGCTTTGATTTGAGCAGCATCAGCCCTTTTGTTAACCAAGGCCAGCAATAACGAACTGTCAATACCCCCGCTGATATTGATGCCCACAGGCACATCAGCCCGGAAACGCAGGGAAATACTTTCTTCCAGCAATTGTTTGTAGTGCATTTTAACGGTTTCAAGGGAGTGTGGGGTATTGCTCAGCTTCACTTCTTTTTCAAAGTGGTACCAGCGCGTGACCTGTAATTTGGAGTCTTTGTATTCCAGATAATGACCGCCGGCCAACTGTTGTATTCTTTCAAAAAAGGTATCATCGGGCATTCCGTAAGAGCCATAGGCAAAATAAGCTGCAAAGACTTTTTCGTTAAAGCCTGTTGTATTTAAAACTGTCCGGATGGCTTTGATTTCGCTGGCAAAGTAGAAACCTTCATTGTTCATGTGATAATAAAAAGGCTTGACCCCAAAACGGTCCCGGGCGGCAAATAGTTTTTTTTCTTGGGTATCCCAAATCGCAAAGGCAAACATCCCGTTCAGGTGTTTTAAGCAGTCGGCCCCGTATTTGATATAGGCTGCCAGCACCACTTCGGTATCGCTTTGGGTTTTAAAGTTGTAGTTGTTTGAAAGTGTTTCCCGCAATTCCCGATAATTATACACCTCGCCGTTATACACCATCACATACCTGCCGGTGGCATCCTGAAAAGGCTGGTTGGCTTCCGGTGACAAATCTATAATGGCCAGGCGGTTGTGGCCCAGTGCAGCAAAGCCTTCATCTATATAAACGGCTGAAAAATCCGGGCCGCGGTGTTCCTGTACTGCTACCATAGCTGCAATGCCTTGCCTAAACTCCTTGTTACCGATATAGCCTGAAATGCCGCACATAGCTAATCAAGAGTATTTTGATAATTCTTTTTCCAAAAGGAATATTGGGTTACAAACCAATACCTGATTTTTGATATAATAAGTGTCTGTTACAGGGGCAACCACATAAACCTTATCGGGCTTTACTACTTCCAGGGCTTGCCAAAAACCTTTGGTAAGTTTAGGTGATGACGATGCTTTACATTCTATGGCCAATCGCTTTTGTCCTTTTTCCAAGATTAAATCGATTTCATTTCCTGAGCTCGACCTGTAAAAACTTGCTTTCCAACCTTCCATCATTGAAATCACATTTTCTACAACAAGGCCTTCCCAGGAGTTGCCAAATACAGGGTGACCCAACAAATCATTATAGGTTTCAATCGCTAAAAGCTGATGCACCATTCCGGAGTCACGTATAAAAAGTTTAGGAGACTTGATTAACCGCTTTTTGAGATTGGATTCAAAAGCCGGAAGTGTTCTTATAATAAAAGTCTGTTCCAATAAATCAATGTACCTTTTGATTGTGGGATGTGTGAGCCCCATAGATTCCCCAAATTTTGACAAGTTGACCAATTGGCCTTGGTTGTGGGCGCACATTGTTAAAAATCGACGCAATTGTAAAGCCGGGATTTGAAAGCCTAATTGAGGAATATCCCTTTCAATAAAAGTCCTTACAAAATTTTCCCTCCAAACATCACTATTTGAATCACTTGTGGACAAATAACTCTCAGGAAAGCCGCCCCGTAACCAAAATTGTTCTAATGTAAATCCTTTTGTATGTGACAATTCGTCAAGAGTAAAAGGAGTTAGGTGAATAAAACCTATCCTTCCAGCCAAGGACTCTGAAGTTTTTTGAATGATATCTCTGGAGGCAGAACCCAATACTACAAATTTCCCGTTTTCTCTCTGCTTATCCACCCTGCTTCGTAATACAGAAAATAATTCAGGCACCAACTGTATTTCATCCAAACAAATCCGCTTCTGTATATTGTGCTCAAAAAACAATGAAGGCTGTTGAAGTTTATTTAAATCATCCAAATCCTGTAAATCCAGATAAAGGGTATTTTCCCAACTTTCTGACATTTTTTTGATCAAAGTAGATTTTCCACACTGCCTAGGGCCCAATACAGCAACTACAGGAAAAATATCCAAGTATTGCTCCATTTGCTTTTCTGCTTTTCTTTGAATATAACCTTGCATATTGAAAATGACACTTTCAATTTACAATGTTATTCATTTTTATTGTAAAATCAAAATATCCGCCTCAACTTATACTTGATTGATGTTGAAGTTTTCAAATAGAAGTAATTCAACTTCTGCTTAAATGTAGGGTTTATAAACACCAATTGCACTCCACCACACCAATTTTTTGATGAAAATGGACCATAATCGGGGTTTTTATATAATGAAATAACCCTTACATAGTTTGCCTTGGGAAAGGTTTTTCTGATAATTTCAAGTTGTTGTAGCCTATCTCCTTCAATCAATACAATACCATGTTTGGATAACATACTTTTTACCACCACCAGATTTTCTTCCTTACCATCGATGATTATCAAATCAAATCTTTTTTCTATTGGTATATGGTGAAGATTCGGATATATTTCTATTGAATTGTAATAGGTTTTTAAGTAATTAGGTAATACACTTAAACAAAATGGGTTAGACTCCGTTGCGGTATAGCTGATTTTAATAGCATTTCGTTCACAAAATTTATGGATGGAATAACAAATTGACCCTATTCCTAAGCCCAGTTCCAAAACACTTTTTATTTGAAACTTACCAATGAGTACATTTATAAAAGAAAGTGCAAACTCTGAAGCAATGTGTTGATTTCCATCCAGGGTTGAATAATAAGTATAGGCCGCTACTGCACTGTCATTTCTTCCCATCAACTCAATTTCCTTTTTTTACTATTTGTTCAGCAAGATCCCAATCTGCCATTGTATCCAGATTGACATATCTCTCCCCTTTAGAAACCATATACCCTATGCTATTTCCATACAAAGAGTACTGCTCCAAAACCGTTTCCGTTTTGGTTAAATAGATACTCCCATCCCGGAAATAGGCTTTAGGCAACTCCTGACGGCGTTTAATGATTTCTTTTTCGCCCGTTGCGATATGCAAACAGCCCTTTTCATCGGCCTCAAACACCCAATGCGGATTGTACTCTTCCGGGACTTCACGCACACTCACCAACGAATCACAACCGGAATCCAAAAACTGTTGAATGGCGGCATCAATGCTCCCGCTTTCGCGAAAAGGGGTGGTGGGTTGCAACAGGCAAACGGCATCAAAAGTTTCCCCTTTTTCTGCAAAGAAAATCAAGGCATGTTGCACGACTTCCAACGAACCGGAACTATCTGTAGCCAAATGCGCCGGACGAACAAAAGGAACCTCAAGTCCGACGGACTTAGCCAAATCGATGATTGCCACATTATCAGATGACAAAATCACGCGCGATAACAGCTTGCTCTCACGGGCAGCTTCTATAGTGTATTGCAACAGCGGTTTTCCCCCAAGCAACTTTATGTTTTTACCGGGGATGCCCTTGCTGTCACCTCGGGCAGGGATGATGGCGAGTATGTTGGGTTTGTGGTTCACAAGTTTATTGTTTCTGGTTTGTGGTTTGTGGTCCACCTACGGTAAACCTCCGGTGGATAAATTTGTGGTTTCTTGTTTGTGGTTTGTGGTCCACCTACGGTAAACCTCCGGTGGATAAATTTGTGGTTTCTGGTTTGTGGTTTCTGGTTTGTGGTTTGTGGTTTTAACAATGAACTATAAACCATAAACATCAAACATTTTGTACTTCTCAATTTTCTCTAGTTTCTCTTCTCAATTTTCTAAAATCCAGTTCGACAGACAGGCTCACGTCTAATGTCTCATATCTAATGTCTCACATCTCATGTCTCATGTTTCATGTCTAACATCTAATAAACAATCGTCTTATGAAACCTTAACGGCAATCTGCTCAGCAATGCAGCGATTGATTGACCGGCTTCACCTTCACCATAAATCTTTGAACTGCTTAAGTGACCGTTTTGCAAATGGTTTTGAATGGCTGTTTTAATGGCCTCGGTATCATAATCCACATCAATCACGTTGGTTCCCCTTTGTCTGCGGTATTGCCGGGTTCCGATGTTGACCACCGGGACACCTAAATAAGCACATTCGCGAATGCCCACACTGCTGTTGCCCACCAAGCCTTTGCTGTGGTAGAGCAATTGTAAAAAGTCTTCTCCTTCCATATTTTTAAAGAAATGGACATGATTTAACTCATTTCGTTCCCTGAAACTGCGGATGCCTGTTGAAGTGCCATCTGCCCCGGCATCCACATTGGGCCAGAACCAGAGGGTCGGGATTTGCAATTGGTTGATGGCTTGCAAGGTGGCTTCTATTTGCTTACGCGAAAGCGCATACTCATTGGTTACCGGATGCTGCAGTACCACGAGAAAACCGTTTGTAAGCATTGGTTGTGCCCCCACTCCGCCATATTTTTGGTAAGGGTCAAATGTAAGTGATTCACTTTGTACTACCGCTTTTGCCAAATCGATGGACGGGCAGCCGGTATTGAACACCACCTTGGGGTCTTCACCCAGTTTGAGGACACGGGCTTCGGCTTCTTCTGTGGACACAAAGTGATAGTCGGCCAGTTTGGTGATGGCGTGGCGCACTTTTTCGTCAATATTACCGGTGACTTCGCCTCCCTGAATGTGTGCGAGGGGAATATTCATAAACGAGGCACAAATGGCGGTGGCCATAGTCTCAAAACGATCAGCTACTGTTACCACAACATCGGGGCATAAATTATCAAATACCGTGGAAAGCTCCAGTATGCCAATGCCTGTGGTTTTTGCGGCAGCAGTGAGATTCTCACCTTCAAGCACATTAAACACTTTTGCAGCGATTT
>NZ_JCBCCK010000386.1:0-3567 GCF_059864935.1 Planktosalinus sp. | reverse complement strand
TGCTTTTTTCGTTTGCCCAGGCGAGTAATCCTTTTGGGTAATTGACTCCTTTGGTCATTGCCAAGTCAATATCTTTGGCGGAAGCGATGTTTAAAAACAGGGCATCGGCGGCTTCGTTGATGAGCATAACCAGAATGCGTTCAAATATCTCTTTTCCTAATTTTTGGTCCTTATTAGGTTCGGGATTTGTAGCGTCTTCAGCGTAATTATAGTAACCCCTTCCAGATTTTCTGCCTAAATAGCCTGCTTCGGCAAAGCGTTTTTGGGTAAATGCTGGTTTGTATCTTGGGTCGAAATAGAAGGCTGTGAAAACAGTTTCGGTCACGGTATAATTGACGTCGTTGCCAATAAAATCCATCAGCTCAAAAGGTCCCATTCTAAAACCGCCTATTTCTTTCATTGCCCAGTCAATGGTGGCAAAATTGGATATTCCTTCTTCATAAATGCGCAGTGCTTCACCATAAAACGGACGTGCCACGCGGTTAACGATAAAGCCGGGCGTGTCTTTTGCCAAAACACCTATTTTTTTCCAGTCTTCAATAATTTTCACCACTTTATTTTTCACTTCCTCGGATGTTTGAATCGCCGGAATGATCTCCACCAAAGGCATTAAAGGCGCGGGGTTGAAAAAATGGATTCCGATAAATCGCTCCGGTTTTTTTAGGGATGCTGCTAGTGAAGCGATGGAAAGTGACGAGGTGTTTGAGGCGATAATGGCATCATCAGACTGGTAACTTTCCAGTTCAGCGAACACTTTTTGTTTGATTTCGGCATTTTCGATGATGGCTTCGATGGTTAAATCGGCATCTGAAAGGTCTTTTAAGCTCCCTATATATGAAATGTTGTTTTGAATGCGGGATTTTTCTACGTCATCTATTTTTCCTTTTTCTACCAAACGGCTGAGCACTTTTTCCAAAGCAACTTTGCTTTTATCTAAGGCTTGTTGATTGGTGTCATAAAGTTTAACTGAACAGCCTGCTGTGGCAGCTACTTGTGCGATGCCGCTGCCCATTGTTCCACTTCCTATTATTGCTATGTTCATGATTATTTACAATTTTTCATTTCAAATTTGTTATTTCAAATTTGAGGGTTGTAACCTATACTATTTTATTATTCCTTTTTGATGTTGATACACTTTTTGAAAAAATTAAAACCAACTCTGTTGCTTCTTTTAGCAATATTTCTATGAATTCTTTTGTTTCGTAAAAATCCGTACCCATTTGAATTTTTAAATTGGTTTTAGACTCTCGCAACTCTTTAAGACAAATCTGCATTTTATGAATGTAATCTCTATGAGATTCGCCAGCTCTAGCTTCTGAGTAATTCAAAGGCGGGCTTGTCGCCGAACGTATCAACTGTCCATTCATATGGTCTGAAGCATAAGACTTTTTGGCCATTGATGTTAATTTGACACAATCAATTGCAAACTTTATTAAGCGATTTTCTAATTCATCAGCAGTCATAGTTATTTCAAATTTTTCATTTCAAATTTGTTATTTCAAATTTTTCATTTCAAATCTAATATTTCAAATTTGAGATTTGAGATTACAAATTTGAATTTTGAAATCATTTACCTGTAAATGTAGGTTTTCTCTTTTCTATAAACGCGTTTACGCCCTCGTTGTAATCATCGGTTTGTGCGGCTTCTATCTGGTATTTTGATTCCAATGCCAATTGCTCTTCCAGGTTGTTTTGCATTGAGGCATTCAGTGCTTTTTTAGTCAATGCCAAACCGTGGGTGGGCATTTTTGAAAGGGTTTCGGCTATTTTTTCAGCTTCTTCCATAAAGGTTTCTGACGGAAACACTTTGTAAATCATGCCCAGTTTTTCAGCTTCTTCTGCTGAAACTTTATCGCCCAACATCATTAAAGCCGAAGCTTTTTGGAAACCAATCAATCGCGGCAAAAAGAACGTCCCCGCACTATCGGGAATCAACCCAATTTTGCTAAACGCCTGAATAAATGCCGCAGCTTCTGAAGCAACCACCACATCACAAGCCAATGCTATATTGGCTCCGGCTCCTGCAGCAACACCGTTAACGGCTGCTACAACGGGTTTTTCTATATTTCGGATACGGGAAATAATGGGATTGTAATGTTCCTCCAGTATGGCTTTGAAACCCGGGTTTAACTCGGGGCTGGTGACTTCTTTTAAATCCTGGCCGGCACAGAATGCCTTGCCACTTCCGGTGAGAAGGATGGCGCGTACTTGTTCGTTTGCTGCACAATCATCCAATGCTTTTTGCAATGCCAGAGCCATCTCGCGATTGAAGCTGTTGAATACTTCCGGGCGGTTGAGGGTGATGATGGCGAGGTTATTTTTTATTTGGGTGGTAATTGAATTTGTCATATACTATTTTGGGATTATTTGTTTAACGTATCATTCCTCCCCAAACCATACTTTCAAAATCTTGACTGTTAAAGTGTCGTGCGATTACATAGCCATTCTTAACCTCAACATTTTTTGCCATTCGCATCATTTTGGTATAGTCATTTTCGTAAGGGGTTTCTTTTACTTCAAAAGCAACTTTTTTGTCTAAGATAAAATCGATTTCATTTCCGTTTTTCATTTGGTAATAGCTTATTTCCCCATAATGCTTGAGTTGATTAAAAACCGAATTTTCAAATTTTGCACCGCTTGATAATTCTGTTAGTGAAGCTGCAATACCGGTGTCAGAAAAATAGACTTTTTTTGCTTTTACTATTTCTTTGTCAGGATTCATAGAATACACAGGTATGGTGTTTATCAAATAGCTGCTTTCCAGCAAATATAGGTAATTCTCTACCGTGGGGCGAGACAAACGGGTCGTATTTGCCAATTTTGATATGTCCAGTTTTGAACCAATTCTGCTTGCGAGAAGCCTAATCAATTTTTCGATTTCCTCTGTTTTTCTAATGTCTGAAAGTTGTAATATGTCTATATTGATATAGGAACTTATAATGTCCTGAAGAACATCTTTTTTGTCTTCCGCATTTTTTGCAATGACAACTTGTGGAAAACCGCCGTAAGCAATATACAACTCATAATAAGATTTAAGGCGCTCATACTCATTTAAATTATTCTTCAGACTTTTAATGTCTTTTAATGGTTTATAAGGCACTCCATTAAAAGTTAAAAATTCTCCGAAGTCTAAAGGGTATATCTCAAAAATCTTTTTTCGTCCTGCCATAGATTCTTGAAACTTGTTTTTTATGTAATATGAGCTTGACCCGGTAACTATAAATTTGATATTATAATGGTCATATAAATATTTGATTACGCTGGGTAGATTTGGCACCAATTGGATTTCATCTAAAACGATGAGTACTTTTTTAGAAAAATCTACTCCTTGTTGTTCTAAAGCCAGTACTATCGTGTCATAATTTTCCTGTTGAAACAACTTTCTGTAATCCAGACGTTCTAAATCAAAAAACAGCTTCTGTTTTTCTTTTGAAATATTCATCAACTCCTTTATCAAAGTAGTTTTGCCGGTGCGACGCATTCCGGTAAGCACTGTTACCTCCTTTTTATTTAGATGACTTTCTAAATTAGAAAATATTTTACGTTGATGTATCACTTTAAAACTTT
>NZ_JCBCCK010000100.1:0-16221 GCF_059864935.1 Planktosalinus sp. | reverse complement strand
ATGAGCTACTTAGATACCACTTACAACGTTTACAAAGAAGCAGCCCTCACGCCTGATGTGGGCTTGTGCTGTACCACCAACCCAATATGGGAATTACCGGGCCTGAAAATCCCGAAAATCATGCAGGAAATGAACTATGGCTGCGGCAGCACGGTGCATGCCCGTGACCTTTCCAACAATCCAAAAATGCTCTATGTGGGCGTGGGCGGCGGTATGGAACTGCTGCAATTTGCCTATTTCAACCGTGAAAAAGGCGGCGTTGTGGGAGTGGATATGGTCGATGAAATGCTGGAAGCCTCCCGCAAGAATTTCAAAGAAGCAGAAGAAGTAAACCCCTGGTTCAAAAGCGAGTTTGTGGAACTGAAAAAAGGAGACGCACTCAACCTTCCGGTGGAAGACAATTCCATTGATGTGGCCGCACAAAACTGCCTGTTCAATATCTTCAAAGCCGAAGATTTAAAAAAAGCCATAGAAGAAATGTACCGGGTATTAAAACCACACGGAAAACTAGTGATGAGCGACCCAACCTGTGAGCAGTCAATGAACGAGACCTTACGCAACGACGACCGTTTACGCGCACTTTGCCTGAGCGGAAGCCTGCCAATTGCAGACTATGTGAAGGCCCTTACAGATGCCGGTTTTGGAACCATAGAAATTCGCGCCAGAAAACCCTACCGCATCCTCGACCCAAAACATTATCCCACTGATGAGTTGATTTATATTGAATCCATTGAAGTAGCGGCTATTAAAGACCCAATGCCGGCAGACGGATCCTGTGTTTTTACCGGCAAAGCGGCTATTTACTACGGAGACGAACCCTTTTTAGATGATAAAAAAGGACATATTCTATTAAAAAACCAGCCGTTGGCCATTTGTGATAAAACCGCCGGAGCTCTTGCAGCTCTTGGACGTGACGATATTTTTATCAGTGAATCCACTTTCCACTATGATGGTGGCGGGTGTTGTTAAACCCATAAATTATGCTCTTGATCCTGCTCTTTATCGCAGCCTGTTTTTTAGCCTATACCAATGGCGCCAATGATAATTTCAAAGGAGTGGCAACACTTTTTGGGAGTAACACCACCAATTATAAAAAGGCCATCACCTGGGCAACAATAACCACATTTGCAGGTTCTGTTGCTGCAATTTTTTTAGCAAGCGCACTCATCAAGAATTTTTCCGGAAACGGACTCGTTCCTGAGGAATTGGCACAAATGCCCGTTTTTGCAATTTCAGTGGCAATGGGAGCTGCATTAACGGTTTTTCTTGCCACTAAAATCGGTATGCCCATCTCAACAACCCATGGCTTGGTGGGCGCCCTATTTGGAACCGGTTTAATGGCAGTGGGAATGGAATTCAATTTTTCAAAATTAGGAGCTTCCTTTTTATTTCCATTATTGGTCAGTCCTCTTTTGGCAGCTGTCTTAAGTTTTATTGCATACTTGATTTTTCGGTTCATCAGGGAAAAAACCGGTATTTCTAAAAGTGATTGCCTTTGTTTAAGTGAAGTTGAAGAAAATTCCATACAACTTCAGGGAAACTCTTTTTTGGCAACTAAAGGTTCACAACTAGAAATTGTAAGTTGTAAAAAAGAGCGTTTTACGGAAAAGTATGATGGCGAAATACTTGGGATTTCCATTCAGAAAGTAATGGATGCCCTTCACTTTTTGAGTGCCGGGGTTGTGAGCTTTGCCCGCGGACTAAATGACACGCCCAAAATTGTGGGTTTACTATTGGTGATCAATGCATTTGAGGTTAAGTGGGGCATGCTTGCCCTAGGGATTGCAATGGCTGTTGGGGGCGTCGTCAGTGCCAAAAAAGTGGGATTGACAATGAGTAAAAAAATTACGCCCATGAGTTCCGGACAAGGTTTAAGCGCCAACCTCATTACCGGTTTGTTAGTGACCTCAGCCAGTATTCACGGTTTGCCCGTTTCTACAACCCATGTGTCTGTTGGCTCAATTTTTGGAATTGGAACGGTCACTAAAAAGGCAGACATCAAAATGGTGTCAAAAATTGTTTTGTCCTGGGCATTGACCTTACCTATAGCAGCATTTTTTGGTGCTTCTGTATATTTATTAATGAATTATTTAATTTGATAAAATTTTTATAAAATGAAAACCACGCTATTCTTACTGTCTGTATTCTTTATTTCTTTTGGTTTTTCCAAACCCTTAAACCCTGCAACAAAAAGTGATTTAAGCGCACTTCCCCCTGTAGCTGAACAAGCTCCTTTTGATCATTCACTTTGGAATCAATTACTCCAAAAACACGTTGATAGCAAAGGCAATGTTGACTATAAAGGATTTTTAAAAGACCGCAGCCAGTTAAAAAAATACCTGAATAAACTTTCAGACAACCCTCCTCAGCCAAACTGGTCGCGCAATGAAACATTGGCTTATTACATCAATGTTTACAATGCCTTTACCGTTGAGTTGATTTTGGAAAATTATCCTGTCAAAAGCATCAAAGACATTAACAGGCCTTGGGGAAGAAAATTTTTCAGCTTAGGTGATACCAGATATTCGCTCAATAATATTGAACATGACATTTTGAGGTCCATGGATGAGCCCCGCATTCATTTTGCCATCAACTGTGCTTCGGTTTCCTGTCCTAAATTGCACAACAAAGCTTTTACAGCAGATAAGCTGGAAGCACAACTCGATAAATTAACCCGTGAGTTTATAAACTCCCCGGAGAACAAAATTTCAGAAAACGAGTTGCAGCTTTCCAATATTTTCAAGTGGTATGAAAAAGATTATTTAATTGACGGAATCCGGTCGCTTGCGCATTATGTGAGTCAATATACTGATGTAAAAATAAACCCCAATGCCAGGGTGACTTTTCTGGATTACAACTGGGATTTGAACGAAAAAAAATAACCCATGACCTTAAGCATCATCATTCCGGTTTTGAATGAAGAAGAAAACCTAAAGGTGTTGCTCCCCTATCTAAAAAGCAACGCAAATGGGAATGTTGAAATCATTGTTGTTGATGGTGGAAGTAGTGACGCTTCAGTGGAGGTGGCAAAAAGAGAAGGTGTTTTTGTAGTTCATTCAGAAAAAGGCAGGGCCAGGCAAATGAATACCGGAGCAAAACAATCTGCCGGCGAAATCCTATATTTTCTTCACGCAGATTCTTTTCCGCCGAAAGGCTTTGACCAATACATTCTTAAAGAGGTAAAAAAAGGAAATAGGGCTGGCTGCTTTCAAATGAGGTTTGACCACAACCACTGGTGGCTAAGGCTGGCCGGCTGGCTTACCAAATTCAATTGGCGTGCGTGTCGCGGAGGGGATCAAAGCCAGTTTATTACAAAACAACTTTTTGATGAAATAGGCGGGTATGATGAAGCATACATCATCTATGAAGATAATATCCTGATCAATGAGCTTTACAAGCGAAAGCAATTTGTGGTAATCCCACAATGGTTGACCACCTCTGCAAGGCGATATGATGAGAAAGGCATTTGGAAGCTACAGTATCATTTCTGGGCGATTTATGTTAAGAAATGGTTTGGCGCTTCGGCTGATGAAATTTATAGATACTATTTAAAAAACATAAAGCCACTACAGAATAATAGCACTTCAAATACATTAATTTGAATAGTTTGTTTAGAAAATTGAGTGTTTTCCTCTATCACAAATAACTTTAATGCATCATTGGCACATTTTCTCTTTATGGCTTCGTTTTTTAGTATAAACTAAAGCCTTTTATTATGCCAGAGTGTTAAAAACAACACTGTGATTAAATTAAGCAAGAAAACAATTATATAAATTTTATCATTTCCTTTTTTTAATATTTGAATTAAACTATAAACAGTACTAAAAAACAGAAAACCCAACAATGGCACCGTTATTAATTCTCCTATAAATCGTATTACTTCGGTGGAACCAGGTGGGTTGTATTCCCAATAGACCAATAATGAAAAATAAATTAAGACTATTAATGCTAAATACAAGAAAGTTTTAGATTTAGGAATTTTCAATTTTATATGAGAGAGTAATAGATTCTAGTTTTGGAACCTCATCAGGCTTCTATCAAAGATAACCGAATTTCAGATAAATTCTTTAAAAATTCATTAAGTTTATCAAATCTATTTCGACAAAGGAAAAATGGTGTTATAAATTATCTCAAAAATCCATCTATGCAACACATCGTCATCATAGGAAACGGCATCGCAGGCATCACTGCTGCCCGGCATATCCGGAAACTTTCAAATAATAAAATTACCGTCATTTCCGGGGAGACTGATTATTTCTTTTCCCGCACCGCCTTGATGTATATCTATATGGGGCATATGAAATATGAACATACCAAACCCTATGAAGACTGGTTCTGGGAGAAAAACCGCATCGAACTCAAAAATGCCTGGGTCTCCAAAGTGTTACCTGAAGAAAACAAACTGATATTTTCTAACGGAGAAATGATGCAGTATGACCAACTCATCATCGCTTCGGGTTCCAAATACAACAAATTTGGCTGGCCGGGTGAAGATTTAAAGGGTGTTCAAGGACTCTATTCCAAACAGGATTTAGACCTGTTGGAAGAAAACGCCCCGAATAATAAGGTGTGTAAACGCGCTGTGATTGTAGGTGGCGGATTGATAGGTGTCGAACTTGCGGAAATGCTCTCTACCCGAAATATTCCGGTCACTTTTCTAGTCAGAGAAAAAGACTTTTGGGACAATGTGTTGCCGGAAAGCGATGCTAAACTGATTAATAAACATATCAGAGAACACCACATTGATTTACGATTGGAAATGAATTTGAAAGAAATTCTCTCAGATGACAACGGTCGTGCCAGAGCAGTAGTTATTGCAGAAACCGGAGAAGAAATTTCTTGTGATTTAGTTGGGCTTACAGCAGGTGTTAGCCCCAATATAGATTTTTTAAAAGACAGTGGAATTGCATTGGGTAGAGGCGTAAAAGTAAACCGCTATTTGCAAACCAACATTGAAAACATCTATGCCATTGGCGACTGTGCCGAGCAACAGGAACCCACGGGAGACCGAAAACCGGTGGAAGCTGTCTGGTACACCGGCAGGATGATGGGAGAAGTAGTGGCACAAACCCTTTGCGGAAACAAAATGCCCTACAAACCCGGTCACTGGTTTAACAGTGCCAAATTTTTTGATATCGAATACCAAACCTATGGCTGGGTATTTCACTTACCCCGCGAGGGAGAGGCTCATTTTCACTGGCATTATAAAGATGGGAAAAAAGGCATCACATTTTGTTATGAAACACACTCCCGAAAGTTTTTAGGCATCAACACCTTTGGAATCAGATTGCGTCACGAAGTCATTGACCACTGGCTCACAGCAGGGAAAACTGTCGATGAAGTTATTAAAAACCTGAGACAAGCCCATTTTGACCCGGAGTTTTATAAGCGCTATGAAAATCAGATATACCATAAGTTTCAAGAAAAAAATGAGTCAGTTAGTCATTAATTATTTAATTTGAATGTATGCCCGTTTCAGAAAAAAATAGAATTAAAGAATTTGTAAAAGCAATCACTTCACTCTCCTTAGAGAAGCGAAAACAGCTTGCTGAATTGTTGCCGGTAGATATTTTTTATGCTCCCGATCAATTATCAGATTCTCAAAAGGAGGCATTGGATAATGCAGAACACAAAGTAGTTGAAGGAAAAGCAACTTATTACACTTGGCAAGAAACCCTTGAATGGTTTAAAAAACAATAGCTTATGGCTCACAACATTTCAGCAACCGGAGATACCACTTATACACTTTCGCTTCAGCAAAAACTGGCAACATTGCTTGGGTTTACAGGGCTTTTTATACTTACGTTGGCAACTTTCAATACAAGCTTTCCAAACAAAACCTTGTGGCTTTCACTTGCCCTTGGAGCTATTTGTACTGGTATTGTCTGGTTTGGTGTTAACAAATACCAAAACAAAACCGCCGGGATTAAAAACGACGGAATATATATCAATGCCTTTACAAACCGTGGCTTTTGGGCGTGGATGCTGGGTATTTTTCTCACGGGGTTTTATATCGTGCTTTATTTTTATCCGCAGTATCTGGGACTAACCGCTCAAGGCGAAAGCAACACAGGTCTTGTCGCACTCTTTGACCCTTTGAGTAACTTACTGAGCGGCAATCCCGCAAGCCAGTGGTTTGTCTATGGCACTTTCTACACCATTGCCGTGGTGTTTTTTGGAATCAAATTCATTTATAAATACCGTCACAACCACTATCAGCGGTTGCGTACCTTCTCTGTAATGTTCTTTCAATTGGGCTTTGCTTTTTTGATTCCGGAGTTTATGATGCGCTTAAATAGCGAAAGTTTCTCCCTGCCCTATTATGACTTGAAAAACATCTGGCCGCTCAACCATTACAACTTTGAGCAATACCGTGTGGACGAGTTTGTAAGTGCCGGAAGTATCGGTATTGCCTTACTTATATTTGGAGTTGCGTCCATTTTTATTATCACACCTATCCTCACCTACAAATATGGCAAACGCTGGTACTGCTCCTGGGTGTGTGGCTGCGGCGGACTTGCTGAAACTGCGGGCGACTCCTTCCGGCATTTAAGTGACAAACGCTTGTTTGCTTGGAAAGTAGAGCGATGGGTGGTGCATAGCGTGGTGGTTTTTGTGGTATTAATGACTACTGCGGTTGTTTATTCTTATCTGGGTGACGACTCCAAAGGTTATTGGTTGACCCGTGATGTATTTCTTATTGGGGTCGGTCTTTTGCTCACCGCTGTTTTTGCATGGGTGATGATTTTTAAACGACACGAATTCAAAAAAGATGCCCTCTATGGTGCTACCGGTTATTTTGTAATCATACTCGCGCTCATTGGCTTGCATTATTTTCAAGGGTCGCAATTGTTTTTGTTTGAAACCGAAACCCTGAGAAGCACTTATGGTTTTCTTATCGGAAGTATTTTTGCCGGGGTCATCGGCACGGGTTTTTATCCCATTTTCGGAAACCGGGTGTGGTGCCGTATGGGATGCCCAATGGCGGCTATACTTGGCTTTCAGCAACGCTTGTTTTCAAAATTCAGGATTACTACCAATGGCGGGCAATGCATCTCCTGCGGAAACTGCTCCACCTATTGCGAAATGGGCATTGACGTGCGTGCCTATGCCCAAAAAGGGGAAAACATCATACGCTCCAGCTGTGTGGGTTGCGGTATTTGTGCCGCTGTTTGTCCGCGTGGGGTCTTAAAACTGGAAAACGACAGCTTGAAAGGCAGAATCAACCCCAATGAAATCCTCTTAGGAAATGATGTAGATTTGATGAAGTTGGTGAATGAGAAATAGTATTTTGAAAATATAAAAAAATGTGTTTACTTTGTAATAACATTTATTAGAATAACAATGGAGACTTCAATCATCAAAATAGGAAATTCAAAAGGGCTTCGCTTGAGCAAAACAATTTTGGAAAAATACAACATTAAGGATAAAGTAGAAATAATCCTTGAGAAAGGACACATCGTTCTAAAGCCTGTGGATGCACCCAGAAAAAACTGGGAAAAGCAATTCAAAAAAATGGCCGAAAGCGGTGATGATGCACTTTTAATCAATGATGTTTTTGAAGATGAAACCCTTGAAGAATGGAGTTAGCACAATACACCATTGTACTTGTTAACCTGGATCCGAGCATAGGTAGCGAAATAAAAAAGACACGCCCGTGTGTCATTATTTCGCCGAATGAAATGAACAAATACCTCAATACCATTGTACTTGCACCTATGACCACTAATCTCAAAAAGTATCCCACCAGGGTCGCTGTAAACCACAATTCAAAAAAGGGAATGATTGCCTTGGATCAAATCAGAACGGTTGATAAAACCAGAGTAATAAAAATATTTGAAAAACTAACCGATGCTGAAATCACCCTGTGCAAAGCAGTCATTAAAGAAACATTTGTTGATTAACTAAATTAGACTTTGTTGATTTGATGAGGTTGGTGTATGAAAAATAACTATTTCAATGATAAAAACAATTGTTATAATTTGCTTACTGATTTCTTTTGAAGGGTTTTCTCAGGAAATAGAAACCATCCCCCAAGGCACCTTCAACTATGAACTCTACTTTGCCGAATTTGGCGGAAGGATGAACAACGCTACCTGTGATGTGGAAATAAAAGGCAACAAAATCAAAGTTTTACAGGATGGAAGCACTAACCTGACCGGAGGAAAAGTACTTTTTGATGGCTTGATCATAAAACACAAGTCAGGTGTTTGGATTTTAGCACATAATGAAGAGGATAAAAACGCAGGCGAAGTTGGTGGTTGTACCGAGTTTCCAATTATTTATTTTGACCGCAAATTGATTGAGTTTTGTTGATATAAGAAAATATTTACCCCGATGATTTTTTTTGGAATGATGTGCACTTGATGAAGTTGGTGAATGAGAAGTAATAAAATAATCCGTGAGTATCCGCCACATCAGCGTCATTAGCGTGCCATTTTGATTTTAAAATAATAGAACGCAGATGACACGGATTCAGCTGTTCTTCGCTGATTTTAAATTAAAGCTACAGTCAATAATCCATTTACCCATTAACCATTAACTTTTTTTCACCTCCTCCCCCTAAAAAAATTCATCCAAACCGAACAAACCAAAACCACTGCTGTAAGCACCAGCGTCATTGTGTTGACCAAATCGCCATCGGGTAGCCAGCCGGTGAGTTTTTCTACTAAAAAAGCAATATAACTGCTGGGCATTCCTGTTTCACCTAACTCGCGTAACACCTGATAGTGCCAGTCGGTTAAAAAGCAGTAGCCAAACCCATACCAAATACCCAAAACACCCCAAGAGAACAAGGTAATCAACAAACTATATAGGTGCAACTTCCTGGTTTTGGGATGCAGCCAGCCAAAGAGGTTGAATACTATCAACACTGTGTGGAAAACGTAAAAGAAATAATTTAAAAACTCAAGCATCGGTAAGGATTTAACAAACAATTCGTCTTAATTCCATAAGAAATAAAATATCTTTGTTATTGCTAAAAATAGTGAAAATTTAATGACCCGCCCACAACCCATCATCATAGTCATCATTCCGGCATTCAATGAAGAGGCTTCCATCGGCAAGGTAATTGCAGAAATTCCTGCCATTGTTACTGAGATTATTGTGGTAAACAACACCTCATCAGACCAGACCGAAGCCGTCGCTATAAAAGCCGGTGCTACTGTGTTGCGTGAAGAAAATATGGGCTATGGCTATGCCTGCTTGGAGGGGCTGGATTACATTGCAAACCAGGCAACCAAACCCGACATCGTGGTTTTTCTCGACGGCGATTACAGCGATTACCCTGAAGAACTCACCAAAATCGTCGCCCCTATACTTGAAGAAGATATCGACCTGGTCATTGGCGCACGGGTAAAACACTTACGCGAAAAAGGTTCCATGACCTTTCCACAAATATTCGGAAATTGGCTCGCGACTACTTTGATGCGTTTGTTTTTCAGGTCGCGGTTTACAGATTTGGGTCCGTTTAGGGCGATAAAATACCCTAAGCTTTTAGCTTTGCAAATGGAGGACAAAACATATGGCTGGACGGTGGAAATGCAACTGAAAGCTTTACGAAAAAAATACAGCTATACCGAAGTGCCCGTGCGTTACAAAAACCGCATTGGGGTTTCAAAAATTTCGGGAAACCTAATGGCAGCGGTCAAAGCCGGAATAAAAATATTGGGTTGGATCTTTAAATACAGTTTTAAGAAATGATTATAGAAACCATTGTCATTGTACTTTACACTGTTTCGCTGGTGTTTATTCTCATTTACGCACTGGCACAACTCAACCTGCTTTTTAATTACCTCAGGAATAAAAACAAAACAAGTACCCCAAAAAAAATCAACTGGAACAAGCCCGAAGAAGTGCCCGAAGTGACCATCCAATTGCCTGTTTACAACGAAAAATATGTCATCGAACGCCTGCTCAGAAACATAGCTAAAATAGATTACCCCAAAGAAAAACTGGAAATTCAGGTGCTGGATGATTCCACTGACGATAGTCTGGAAATCACCAAAACTCTTGTTGAAGAACTGCGTCAAACCGGTCTGGACATCAAGCACATTACAAGAATTATTAGAACAGGTTTTAAAGCCGGTGCACTCAAAGAAGGATTGAAAACCTCCAAAGGCGAATTCATCGCCATCTTTGATGCCGACTTCCTTCCCAAAGCTGACTGGCTGAAACGCACAGTCCCGCATTTTACCGGTGAAAACATTGGTGTGGTGCAAACGCGTTGGGGGCATATCAACCGTGACTATTCATTGCTTACCAAAGTGCAGGCATTTGCTTTGGATGCTCATTTTACGCTGGAGCAGGTGGGTAGGAACAGCCACGACCACTTTATCAATTTTAACGGTACGGCGGGCATCTGGCGTAAACAGTGCATCATCGATGCCGGCAACTGGGAAGGCGACACCCTCACCGAAGACCTCGATTTAAGCTACCGCGCTCAATTAAAAGGCTGGAAATTCACCTATTTGGAAGATGTGGAAACCCCGGCAGAGCTTCCTGTCGTGATTAGTGCGGCGCGCTCGCAGCAGTTCCGGTGGAACAAGGGCGGGGCTGAAAACTTTCAAAAGATGAAGTGGAAGTTAATCACTTCCCCCTCCATTCCGTTTAAGACCAAAATCCACGGACTGCTGCATTTGCTCAACAGCACGATGTTTCTCAACATCTTTATCGTCGCAATATTGAGCATCCCGATGCTTTACATCAAAAACGAATATGGACACCTGAAAGTCTATTTTATCGTGATGAGCTTTTTTGTGGTGAGCACGCTTATTTTCTTTGCTTGTTACTGGGTGATGTTTAAACAAATATATGGTGGCGGTTTTAAAAACTTCATCCGGTATATCGGGATGTTTTTTACTTTTTTCTCCATTGCGATGGGCTTTTCACTGCACAATACACTTGCCATACTTGAAGGGCATCTGGGCAAGAAAAGCGAATTCATAAGAACCCCAAAATTCAACATAAACTCCATCAACGATTCCTGGAAAGGCAATGTGTACTTAAAAACCAAACTCTCCCCACAACTCATCCTTGAAGGACTACTAATGGGTTATTTTGCCTTTGGTATGTACAGTGCTTTTGTGGTGAGCCAGGCAGGTGATTTTGGATTGTTTCCCTTTCACCTGATGTTGTTTCTGGGTTTTGGCTATGTGTTTTTTAAATCGCTAAAGCGAAAGTCATGAAACCCTGGCTGCAACTCCACCGCATTCCCCTGCTGATGGTTTTGGTCAGCCTGGTGTTTTATGGGTCTTTTGCTTACCAACTCGAACGCAGTGATTTTATTAAGCTGCTCAGCCTCTATGCTGCCTTGTTCTTTTTGTTTTACAAACTGGTGCAAACCAATGCGGGCAACTTTAACTTCCTCTTCTGGACGGGTATTGCCCTTAGGGCTGTGTTTATCTTTTCCATCCCCAACCTCTCACAAGACTTTTACCGCTTCCTTTGGGACGGAAGGTTGTTGATTCAAGGAATCAATCCTTACCTTTTTACACCGGATTCCTTCGCTTCGCTTGAAGCCTGGTCCCTGAGCGGAGCCGAAGGGCAGGCTCAAGAACTCATCAACGGCATGGGCGCCCTCAACGCCAGCCATTACAGCAACTACCCGCCGCTGTCGCAATTTATGTATGCCCTGGCCGCCCTCCTTGCCGGAAACAGTATTTTGGGTTCTGTAATTGTGCTTAAGCTTATCCTTATAGCAGCTGACATTGGGACCTTATTGTTTGGAAAGAAACTTTTAGAAAAACTCAAACTGCCCAAACACCATATCTTTTGGTTCTTTTTAAACCCGTTTATCATCATCGAACTCACCGGAAACCTGCACTTTGAAGGTGTGATGGTCTTCTTTTTGGTGGGTGCGCTGTACTTTATGGCGGTCAAGAAATGGTTGTGTAGTGCGGTGTTTCTTGGACTTTCAGTGGGAACTAAATTAATCCCTTTGCTGTTTTTGCCGTTGTTATTGCCTTATTTTATAGGACAGTTTCCCACCAAAGCCTTCGCACTTAAAAAGCTTACGGTCTATTATATCACGGTTTTCGCAACGGTGTTGGTATTGTTTGTCCCGTTTCTCTCTGAAGCATTTATACAAAACTTTAGTGCCACCCTCAGCCTCTACTTTACCAGCTTTGAATTTAACGCCAGTGTGTATTATCTCATTCGTTGGATTGGTTTTGAAACCGTGGGCTGGAACATCATTGGCACAGTAGGCAAAATACTGCCGGTGGTGGTGGTTTTGTTTTTGCTTTACCTCAGCTTTTTCAAAAAAGCAAAAGACCTTTCCCGCTTGTTGGTGTTAATGCTCTTTGGCATTTGTTTTTACTACCTGCTCTCCACCACGGCACATCCCTGGTACTTGACCGTCCCGGTGGTACTCAGCATTTTTACCCGCTACCGCTTTTTGCTCGTGTGGAGTTTTATGATTGTACTGAGTTATTCTGCTTATGGCACGGGAGGCTTTCAGGAGAATTTGTGGTTGGTGGGGTTGGAATATTTGGTCGTACTGGGGTATTTTGTTTGTGAGGTTTTTGTTAAAAAGTTGGGAAGCGTGCCACGCGATGCAATCGCGCGGTAGCGGGGGCGGGGTAGCGAGATGAATAGATTACTAAATCTTAAACTTTTGATTCATTTCTATAAAACGAGCAGTAATAAACCTCAAAAGGTATTGTCCTTCTCTTTCATTGGAATATTGAGCTTTTTGATAAGCTATTAGAGATACATTTTCATTTATTCTATGATTCAAGTGATAAATACTGTAAAGTTTCTTGAGTTTACTTATCATTTTAACTTTTAATAAATTCTTCGTGAGAAAATTATTTAGCTCTTCGAATCCAATTCCCACATGGTTGAACCTATATCCCTTTGTACCCTCACCAGGATTCTCAAAAGTGAAATTTAGTTTTGTTTTGTCTTCAAATAGGAAAATTAGTGAGTCTCCTTTAGCAATTGTAATATCTTCATTTCGTGAGTTGAAGTTTATATAAACATATCCGTTATGATTTGTGAAGGTTAGACCTAAAAAATCATGTGCATATTCTGTTTGATCTCGATATAATTTAAAATACTGAGTTTCTTCAGAACTTACTTTAATAACCTCAATTGTTTTGTCATCTGTAAAATCATCTTCCAAATAAATGACTTCTGTGTCTTCGAGTTTATTTCTATTCTGTTCAAACACTTTTTCAGCTATAATATCTTTATCTTGTATTTGAGTATATGAGAAAAGTTTGTCGTTAAATGATATCGATTGACCCAAATTAATTAAAATGTTTTCCAATTTACCTCCAAATTGTGGCTTTATATAAATCCGACCACTTCCGTGAATTCTGGAACCTAAACAAAATAAAATTTGATTTTCTGAAAAATACTCACCATTAGAAACATAGGATTCCATTAATTCAAATTGATCGGTAAGTGGTATCTCTTTGTTAATTTCTGATTCATAAACACCTTCAATTAAATGAATAATTTTATACTCAGGTGAATCATTTGAAACACTTTTATCTTTTTTACCTAATGGTTTATTCCATTTTAAAAACTTCATGTTGTCTTTTGTACTATAGTGCTATTTCTTTCTAGATGTAACAGTTTTAAGCGGTGAGTTTCTTACGAATCAAGAAAACCTTACGCTACCGCGCGATTGCATCGCGTGGCCATGCAAAATCTCAACCAAAATACTGAAAAACGATCACATTATTCAATAAACCTTTTTTATCTGCATAATCTGCAGCACTGCTGTAAACATAATCTTCGGGATAATAAACCAAACCAGCCTCCACCGGGTTTTTGTGAATATAACTTATTTTCTCGTAAATCACTTTATTGCTCCACAACTCAATAGGTTTGTTGTCATGCCTCCAAAACTGAAATTCATTCACATTGGATGCTTTTGCTCCGGCTTTTTTAAATTGTTCTAACAAAAATTCCTTTCTGCTTTCTTTAGGGTTTTCCTTTATTGCTTTGACTATGGCTTTACTTGTAAATCGCTTAAAATCTCCCAACAACATTGCTGGGTCTAAGCCGTCAATACTCCTGAACACCAAATGAACGTGGTTGGTCATAATACACCATGCAAAAATTTCCATGCCTTTGTTTTTTTGGCAATAGGAGAGACTTTCTATAAGGATGTCTTTATACTCGTTTCTGGTAAATACATCCAGCCACTCCACAACTGCAAAGCTTACAAAATATAAGCCTTCAGGGTTATGAAATTTGTAATTTCTGCTCATAGAATAAAATTACAGAATTTTATATTTATTACAATATGCCTTTTGGAAAGTTCTTGAAGGTTAAATGCCACGCGATGCAATCGCGCGGAAGCGGGGGATTACCGGTGACACGGTCACTATTGACTACCCCAAAGCGCTGGTGAGTATGGGCGAACTGCGGGCCATTGAAGTCACCGCAGCAAGCATTACTGCAGAAAATGCCCTTGCCCTCTCGTGGAAGGATAACAGCAATCAAGGGCTGGCAGAACCAGATGACCTGCTTTTGGTAGTGGTGTATGCCCCTGAAACGCATGAGTATTACTTTTCACAAGACGCCGCAACACGGCAGGACGGTGAAGTACTGCTACCCCTGCCCACCTATTTTGCAACTACTGAAGTGCATTGCTGGGCAAGTTTCAGGAACCCGGAGTCAGGGGTGACGGCGGATAGCAGGTATGTTGTTTTTGATTGACGTAGGACTGTAAGACGTAGGACGTAAGACGAATAAAAAACCCACACTATTTAAAAACAATGTGGGGTGACTCTGAATATTTTAAATGAGTTTAATCTAACTCCTCTTCTTCATCAATATCATCGGCCAAATCATCCGGGGGTTGTACTGCTTCCGGATCGTCGTCAGCGAAGTCTTCATAGTCGTCTTCGTCATAGTTTTCCATGGTGCGTTCCAGTTTGGTGCTTACTTTTACCAGATAGATGGTGTCTTCGGTGCGCACTTCCACACATTCCACGATTTCGCCGGCGGCGTTTTTAAATGAAATGATGTTCATATCGTCATAACCTTCCGGGTATTTTTCGACCAGGAGTTTTAGAATTTCAGGGGTAAGTTTCTTAAAGTCAACTATAATTCGTTTCATCTGTGCTTTTCTATTGTTTTTTATAGGTCAGATGGAATACCTTAAAAAGCATATCCATAGCATTATAATTAGTTGGTAGGCATTTCATAAATTACATATCTAATAAGTAGGCAAATATAAGAGGTGCAACGATTGTAGCATCACTTTCTATGATAAATTTTGGGGTTTTAATGTCCAGTTTTCCCCAGGTGATTTTCTCATTGGGGACAGCACCGGAATAGGAACCGTAACTGGTCGTAGAATCAGATATTTGGCAGAAATAACTCCAGAAGGGCGTGTCTGTTCTTTCCATATCCTGATACAGCATGGGCACCACACATATTGGGAAATCGCCGGCTATACCTCCTCCAATCTGGAAGAAACCAATGCCTTTTTCGGAATTCTCCGTGTACCAATCGGCTAAAAAGGTCATGTACTCAATACCGCTTTTCATGGTGCTGGCTTTGAGTTCGCCTTTCAGTACATAAGAGGCAAAAATATTCCCCATAGTGCTGTCTTCCCATCCGGGAACGACCATAGGCAGGTTTTTTTCGGCGGCAGCATACATCCACGAATCTTTCAAGTCAATTTCGTAATACTGTTCCAAAACACCTGAAAGCAGCATTTTGTACATAAACTCATGCGGCAGGTAGCGTTCGCCCTTTTCATCGGCTTCCTTCCAGATTTCGAAGATGTGTTTTTGCAGTCTTCTGAAAGCTTCTTCTTCGGGAATACAGGTGTCTGTCACGCGGTTGAGGCCTTTTTCAAGCAACTCCCATTCTTGTTCCGGGGTTAAATCGCGGTAATTGGGAATGCGCTCATAGTGCGAATGTGCCACAAGGTTCATGATGTCTTCCTCAAGATTGGCACCGGTACAGGAAATGATTTGCACCTTGTCTTGACGGATCATTTCGGCAAATATTTTACCAAGCTCGCCGGTACTCATCGCTCCAGCCAGGGAGACCAGCATTTTTGATCCCTGATTGAGTTGGTCTTCATAACCTTTGGCGGCATCAACCAAAGCTGCTGCGTTGAAGTGTAAATAGTATTTTTCGATAAATTGTGAAATGGGTCCTTTATTCATTTTCATTTGTTTTTTTTGATTTGTTTACAAGAAACGTCTTTGCAGATAAGGGGCTTACAACTTTTTTTCCAGTTTTTTC
>NZ_JCBCCK010000099.1:0-9263 GCF_059864935.1 Planktosalinus sp. | reverse complement strand
CAAGTTTTATCCAGGCTTCTTTATCAAGTTTTCCGGTAAAAATTACGGGCAAATTATTTTTTTTAGCGTAAGCTTTACACTGTTTAAGTGAACCATCTTTTTCAGGCCCCACCATACAAAGTGACAGCTGCGGAAAATGTGTCAACAACCGTTCTACAACTTTTAATGCGAGTATTGGGTTATAAATTTCAGAAAACGCCCTTACCCAAAGTAATTTTGGTTCCATCGGTCTTTTTAAAAAGGGATAGTTTTTAATTTCAATTGTATTGGGAATATAAACAGTATTTTCATAGCCAAAATCACCAAATATTTTTTGCAAATACAAAGAAGGTGACACATTTACTGTTGCATTTTTAAATAAAAAGTCACTTTTAGGTTTGTCATTCTTCAATCGTTCAGGCAGGTTACCACCATGTAAAATCGGGATGTACGGCAGAGATAAAAATTTACAACATCGCGCTACAACATATGCGTAGTAAAAATTTTGTGAGCTGTAAGTATCTATAAGTACCCAATCCGTTTTATTCTTATATCTGAAAACCGAAAAAACCATATCCGTTAACCGAAGTACTTTGTTTTTTTTACTTGACGCTGTCCTGACTTGGTAACCTTCTTTTTCAAATAAGACAGAAAGTGTGTCAATGGTTGTTAGAGTTAATTTCTGCCGGTTGAGTTTGTTTCCTATGTATAATATTTTTTTCATGAATGATATATAACAGGCAAAGTCCATAAATAAATCCGGGGGCAGCCAACCTCATGGATGAGTGGTTTATCGTAAACAGCCAAAAGAGATAAAATGCAAAAAAGTAAACATTGGGTCTGTAAAACAGCCAATAAAGCAAAGGGCTTATGACTAAAATAAAAAGTGCTATCAGGCCTGGCAATCCGTGTTCTGAAAGCAACCTGCTTAGTTCGTTATGGGTGGCTGAACTTACCCCGGCAATCTCCTCTCTATATTCCTTGATTTTGCCAATTCCAATACCGGTTAAAGGAGCGCTAAAAAAAGCATCCATTTCTGTTGCAATCAACTCTGCCCTACCGGTAGTAATGTCTTGCTTGACCCTGCCAGCAGCATCTTGATTGCTATATCGCTTTTGCAATAATCCAGAAGTTTGCGTAGAGGTAAACAACCAGGTGAGAATAAGGGCAAAACCTATTCCAATAATTCGAGGTAGCAGTTTGGCTTTTGTAATTGTATCAGACTTGTAGAAATAAACTATTAAAAAAGCAATGCTACAAATTAAGGCACTAATCATTCCTCCGCGGGAAAACGTTACCAAACCCCTGTAACAAACAAATGACAATAGAATTAAATCAATAATATTAACAAACCTGCTCTGAACACTAAACAACCTGATAAATAAAATAATGGCACCAAGTCCCATAATGGTAGCTACTTGATTGGGCCCAAAACCTCCCGATGCTGCAAAGTTTGATGCAGTTCCGCTTAAGGAATCCCTGATACTGGGTGTATATACAAACAAATAAAATGTAAGCGTGATAATGGGGAGCATGACCGCCAAAAAAATATGATGTATTCTCTCTGCAGAAATCTTCCTGAAAAAACAGTAAATTCCCACAATCCCCACCGTAAAGGGACCACTCAGGTTAAATGCAATGGTTGTCCGGATGTTGGTGTCATAGTTCAGGTTCATACCCGAAAAAAAAATCCCGGGCATAAGTAAAAAGATATATATCCAGTACGGAAGGGTGCGCTTTGATGCACCATTATAAAAAAGCCCAAGTACTAGATAGACAATTACCAAATACTTTCCGGATTCATAAAAAAAGGCCCCACCTGTCATCCTGAAAAAAAGCTCAGCCCCGGTAATATAAGCAGCTGCCAACAATGCTTCGTCATTTTTATTGCCTTTGGAAACAATCAGGAAAAAGAAAAAAGCTACAGTGAACAGGTAAATGATTTTTGATGAAAATGGAAACAGATACACAGAAACTGCAATGCCAATATGTAGCAACAACAGTTGCAGGTAAGTAATTTTTCTAATAGGTTTGATTCTAATGGCTTTCATCGCTCAATTTCCTGTCTAAAATAACTCATTTATATTTTTAATTTCAACTTATGGAGAGATAATTTTAAACAGGTTCTAAATTCCACTACCAAAATTGTATTTTAACCGAATTTAAATTAAAAAACGACTAAAATGCCATTAAAGTTTGTAACCGGTTTTATATTTCTTTTGTTTGCTTGGAATTTAACTGCACAAGATTTACCTCAAAAACTGCCCTTAAACCTCAATTCGACAACTTATCAAAATATAATAGGATTTGACGGGGCACATATTTCAAAAGAGGAGGTTTTAAAACATCTTGAGTTTTTATCTTCAGATGCACTTTTAGGCCGAAAAGCCGGTGAACCCGGAAATATTAAAGCAAGAAACTATATCGTTGATTACTTATTATCCAATAATCTTGAAGTATTATTGCAACCATTTTCATTTGAACGCAGGGGCAATTCTTATAATGCCGTAAATATCATCACCACAATAAAAGGAACCGAAAACCCTGACCAATACATTGCCATCACGGCTCATTATGATCACGTGGGTGTTGGCAGACCCATAGCCGGTGATTCCATCTATAACGGCGCAGATGACAACGCTTCAGGAACTGCAGCACTGATGGTTATGGCCAGCTATTTTAAAGAAAATCCGACTAAAAATTCGCTAATTTTCCTTGTGCTTGATGCGGAAGAATTAGGTCTTCAGGGTGCTAGGTATTTTGTTGAAAACAAAGGAGAGAAAAACATTCTGCTCAACATCGATATGGATATGATTAGCCGTAACGATAATAACGAAATTTATATCTCGGGTACCAGATTAACCCCTTCTTTACAACAGTACTTCAACTCTATTCCCAAAAATTTTCTACCTATAAAAGTGAGTCTTGGTCACAATGGCTTTGACGGAAAGAGTAACTGGTCAACCCAATCTGACCATTTTCACTTTTACAAAAATAATATACCGTTTATGTATTTTGGTGTTGAAGACCACGACGATTACCACAAACCGGGTGATGAATTCTCAAAAATCCATCCCGGTTTTTACCACAAAGTGGTTCAATTTATCACCAACACCATTGCCGATTTGGATTCAAAACTTTAAAATTTTTGTAACTTAGGTTACTCATTTAAATAAAAGTGTTTAATAGTTTTGACAAAAATTTTGTCAGGTGGAAAAATACATCAACATCGCTCAAGAGTCCTTTTCAGGATACTGGAATTATTTAGTATACGAAATTTCAAATCCTTCGTGGGCTAATTATTTCTATTGGCTAATCGCCTTGTCACTTTTGGTTTGGGCGGTTGAAATCATTCTCCCCTGGCGAAAGAACCAAAAGATTTTCAGGCGCGGGTTCTGGCTGGACAGTTTTTACATTGTTTTTAATTTTTTTATTTTTTCGCTGATTGGGTTTAATGCCATTTCAAACATAGGTGTCGAGTTGTTTAATGATTTTCTCAGCCTGTTTGGAATTACTAATCTGGTGGCCATCAATATACAAAACCTTCCCGTCTGGTCACAATTGCTCATTATGTTTGTGATTGCTGACTTTATTCAGTGGAACGTGCACCGCCAATTGCACAAGCGGCCTTGGCTTTGGGAATTCCACAAAGTGCATCACAGTGTGAAGGAGATGGGGTTTGCAGCACAATTTAGATTTCACTTTATGGAAACCATCATTTACAAAACGGTTCAGTATGTGCCTTTAGCAATGATAGGTTTTGGCATACAGGAATTTTTTGTGGTGCATATGTTTGGTGTATTGGTAGGACACCTCAATCACGCCAATGTGGGCTGGAGTTATGGAAAATTTGGATACATCTTTAACAACCCAAAAATGCACATTTGGCACCACAGCAAGGAGTTGCCCAATGAACATCCTTATGGAATGAACTTCGGCTTAACCCTAAGCATTTGGGATTACCTTTTTAAAACAGCTTATGTTCCCAACGACGGAAGGGATATTGAACTTGGTTTTCACGATGATGAAGATTTTCCCGAGGATTTTGGAAAGCAGGTGATGTTTCCGTTTAAAAGAAAACACCCTCGTAAATAAACATACAAGGGTGTTGAAAAAAAGAAATTAATCTAAGTATTACTCCACCGGATAATTCACAGTACCATATTTATCCACCAAATAAATGATGGATGCCATAGCGGCGGCACCCAATTCCAATTCTCTTCTGCTAACCAATTCAAACACATCGGTTTCTGCATGGTGGATGTCAAAATAACGTTGAGAATCCACTTTTAATCCGGCCATAATGTTGTTTTCTTTTTCAAGTGGCCTGATATCAACTCCACTAAATCCTTTTACAAATAAATTGGCTAAATAGGGCTCAAATAGTGGCTGCCATTGTTTGAGGTGTTGCAATTCTTCATCTGAACCGGCAAATGAAAAACCACGTGGTGTAAACCCTCCCGCATCGCTTTCAATACCAAAAATATGTGGTTCATTTTTCTTTTCGACCTCTTCAGCATATTTTCTGGCACCTCGTGTGCCGTTTTCTTCATTCATAAAGAGAACGACCCTTATAGTGTGCTTGGGTGTGTAATTAAGGTTTTTTAAAATTCTTAGTACTTCCATTGATTGAACACAACCCGCTCCGTCGTCGTGAGCGCCTTCGCCCAAATCCCAGGAATCAAGGTGTGCTCCTACCAATATAATTCGGTCAGGATGAACGCTTCCTTTGATTTCCCCAATCACATTGTGTGATTGGACATCAGGCATCATTCTGCTGGTTTGATTAAAATAGAATTGTAAATCCGGTTGTAGTTTAAGCATACCGCTTAACATATTTGCGTGAGTAGTACTGATAGCAGCAGCAGGAATGTGCTGGTCAAGAGGTAAATCCCTGTATGACATACCGCCTGTGTGTGGAAATTCGTGTTCTTTTAAAGTTACTGAACGAACAATTACTCCAACTGCTCCTAATTTAGATGCTTCATAAGCACCTCGTGAACGCTGACTAACGGTGCTTCCGTAATCGCCAAATGTTTCAATGTATCTGGGGTCCATCGCTTTATTGAAAAAAACGATTTTACCTTCCACATCGCTTCTGCTTAGTTTACCCAAACCTTCGATGCCGTGGACTTCAATTATTGGGGCTTTAAGCCCACCTTGTGGCGTAGAGGTTGAACCACCCAAGGCTCTAATATTTACAACTGTTGTGTTGCCGGGTGAAGTTTCGATATAAGCATATTCTTTTATGCCCCTCACCCATTTGGGCACCATAACCGATTGTAACCAGACTTTGTCCAAATCAAGTTTATTCAGTTCTTCTTTTGTATATACAACCGCTCTTTCTGCGCCAACAGAACCTGAAAGGCGATGACCGATGTTTTTTGTGATATGGCGCAACCAGTCATAACTTTTACCGTTAACAAGGGCTTGGTCGTATATACTTCGAATCATCAAGGAGTCTTCCTGGTTGACTTTTTGTGAAGTTGCGTTAAATGAAATAAGGATTAAAATGGGAATAAAAAGTAGTTTCTTCATTGTATAAAATAAATTAGTCATTTTCAAGCTGATTTATGTAGTGTGGAATTTGTGCTTTTAGTTCGTCGGGCAGTTCGGGCTCTACAATGTCTGTGTATTTTTCCATGGTATCCAGCAGGATTTTTGCTACTAACATTCTTGCGGTGTCCTTATCATCTGCCGGTATTGAATACCAGGGAGCGTGCTCTTTTGAAGTATTGTTAAACACATCTTCATAATAACCCATATATATGTCCCAAAGTTTTCGCTCTTTTAAATCGCCGGGAGAAAATTTCCAGTTTTTGTTGGGCTTATCAAGTCTTCTCAACAAACGGTTTTTTTGTTCCTCTTTGGAAATGTTCAGGAAAAATTTAATGATGATTATACCGTTATCTGAAATGGTTTTTTCAAAATGATTGATTTGCTCAAAGCGTTTTTTCCAGAATGTTTCATTGATATCATCAACTGTTTCAATGCCGGGAATGTTTTCGTTAAGTATATAATGCGGATGAACACGGGTTACCAAAACGTTTTCATAATGGGATCTGTTGAACACAGAATATTTTCCTCTTTGAGGTAAAGCAACGTAGTGCCGCCAAAGGTAGTTGTACCTCAATTCTCTCTCAGAAGGTAACTTAAAACTGTGATTGACCACTCCCCTTACATTAAAATCCTTAAACACTTCCCTGATTAGACTGTCCTTGCCACCGGTGTCCATTGCCTGAAAACACACCAAAACACCATATCTACCGTGAGCATAAAGGGTGTTTTGTAAGTCGCCGAGCTTTTTTCGGGTTTTCTTTAGGTGAGCGACTATTTTTTTGGAAGATGTATCAAGAAAATAAGTCGTCGGGAGGTCTTTGATGTTTACCTGACCGGTTATTTTGAATTGTTCAAGCGAAATGTTTTTCATCCTAATTAAGCATCAAGTGCTAAATATACTAAAGATTTGTTTACCTTATTTACTGGCAAACATTTTAACATCATCTTCAGTAATTTCCTTGCTGCCCAGAATGATCAGTCTTTCTACAACATTGCGTAGTTCTCTGATGTTTCCTGTCCAGTCATAGGCCTGAAGCAATTTGACTGCTTCTTTGGTGAAATTCTTTTTGGCTGTTCCCTGCTCTTCCGAAATTTTTTCTGTGAAAAAATCAATTAAAAGAGGAATGTCTTCTCTTCGTTCATTAAGTTCAGGAACCTCGATTAAAATAACAGCTAAGCGGTGATATAAATCTTCACGAAAGCGTTTCTCTTCAATTTCCTGTTTCAGGTTTTTGTTTGTTGCGGCCACTACCCTCACATCTACTTTAATGTCTCTGTCGTTACCCACACGTTGTACTTTTCCTTCCTGTAACGCCCTCAACACCTTTGCCTGAACCGCCAGGCTCATATCGCCAATTTCATCCAAAAAAAGTGTTCCGCCATTGGCAGCTTCAAATTTTCCTGCACGGTCTTTTATCGCTGATGTAAATGCACCTTTGATATGACCAAAGAGTTCGCTTTCAATCAACTCAGGTGGAATGGCTGCACAGTTTACTTCGATCATCGGTCCTTTGGAGCGTTCGCTTTTTTCGTGAATCCAGTGGGCAACGAGCTCTTTTCCTGTACCGTTGGGTCCGGTAATAAGAACGCGGGCTTCTGTGGGTGCCACTTTTTCAATCATATCCTTGATTTGATGAATGGCTTTAGATTTGCCCACCATCTCATAGTTCTTGCTGACTTTCTTTTTGAGTTGCTTGTTTTCAACCACCAATTCTTTTCGGTCGAGGGCGTTTCTTACTGTGTTCAACAAACGATTTAAATCCGGGGGTTTTGAAATGTAATCAAAAGCACCAAGTCGCATGGTGTTTACGGCTACATCCAGATCGCCGTGACCGGAAATCATCACCATGGGTATTTCTGGTTTGATTTTTTTGGTGGCTTCAAGTACTTCAACTCCGTCCATTTTTGGCATTTTAATATCGCAAAGCACAAGGTCAAAGTCTTCGTTTTTGATGAGCTGCATTCCGGCGAGTCCATCTTCAGCTTCAAAGACTTCATAAGTGTCGTTTTCTTCAGAAAGTATTTTAACCAAAACACGCCTGATGGCGGCTTCGTCTTCGATAATAAGTATTTTGGGCATAACTGAAATTTTAACCTATGAATTTTCCCTTGTGGGGAATTGTTTAATATTTAAATCTTGTTGAGGATAAGGGAACCTGATATTATTTTCCCTAAATAGGCGCTCAATTTCAAAACGCAATCCACTTTTTATTCTGAGTTCGTAAAAAGTTTCAGATATGAAAAAGTAAATGCCAAATTGTAACGCATATTCCCCAAATTCTTCAAGCATAACAAAGGGTTCAGGCGATTTTAATATTCTTTTCTGAGATTTTGCAGCCTGAACTAAAATTTCCCTTACTTTTTCAACATCAGAATCAAGGGCAGCCCTTACACTTACGCTTTGTCTTGTGTTTTTATAATTTTGTGTAAAGTTGATTATAGGATCTGTTACAAATTTGTGGTTTGGAATAACAATAACTTTATCATCACGTGTAACAGCTAAAGTTGTTCTGAGCTTAGTATCAAAAACTTTACATACCGTTCCGTTCAACTCAATAATGTCTCCTGCCTGGACTGATTTGTCAAAAATGATATATATACCCCCAATAATATCCTGAAAAATTTCGCGCATAGCGAGACCCAATCCAATAAAGAGAACTGCGGTTGCGGTTAAAATCAATGTGATATCAATTCCTGATGAACTGATGACCGAAACAATTACCAGTATATAAACAAAATAACCTGTGAAATTATAGGCGGCGAGAAAACGAATCTTCTCTTCGGCATCCATTTTTCGGGTGTAGATTTTTCTGATGAGCCTAAGAAGGAGTTTGACAATAAACAGCGATAAAAACAACAGTATGACAAGACCGATGGTAATAACGATTTCATTTTTTTCAGTTCCAAACTTTAACAACTCAAACTGAGCGAAATTTTGAAATATATCCCAGTAACTTTGTGGTATAACGTCTTTTACGGTATCTAGTGTAGTATCATTCAAAGTATTAATATTTTAGCCATTTGTACAACTCTTTATAGGTGGGCTTTTTCCCATACATCAAAATACCTACGCGATAGATTTTTGCAGCAAACCAAACCACCAAAGCAAATGTAGCAAATAAGACTAACATAGAAATTAGAATTTCCCACCAAGGCACTCCAAAAGGTATACGCATTAACATCACAATGGGTGAAGTAAGCGGAATATGTGAAAAAACCACTGAAACAGTTCCGTGAGGATTTTCAATCACTGCAAAAAAGCCTACATACATTGCCAGCATTAACGGTATAATGATAGGAAACATAAACTGCTGCGTGTCTGTTTCATTGTCAACTGCTGCTCCTATAGCTGCGTAAATCGAACTGTATAAAAAGTATCCACCGATAAAAAATATGAGGAATGACACGATTAAAGTTAGTATCGGTAAACGGGCAATGTCATACAACACAGCCTGAATTCCAGAATTATTGGCCTGCTCCATCATTTCCTGATTTGCCATTGTTGAAGGGTCCATTTGTACTCCAAAAAGTGTTGTGGCCACAAGCATAAAAATGCCTCCAAGAACCACCCAAATTAAAAACTGCGTAATACCGGCTAATGATGTGCCAATGATTTTTCCCATCATTAAATGATAGGGTTTTACTGAGGAAATGATAATTTCAATGATTCTGTTTGTTTTTTCTTCAATCACACTTCTCATGACCATATTGCCGTAGATGATAAT
>NZ_JCBCCK010000364.1:0-1832 GCF_059864935.1 Planktosalinus sp. | reverse complement strand
GATGTGCAGGAGTAAGCGGTGATTTCCTGAATGGCAATGATGTGGTCTACCAGTACAGCCCTTCTGTCGATGATATCATCACGATTGAGTTGACCGGGGTAAGCAGCAATGCAGGTGTATTTGTCTATGAAAGTTGTGGTGATGTGGGTGGCGACTGTTTGGCCGGTAGAGTGGGCATTGGAAAAATAGAAGATTTCTATGTGACCGGTGGTCAGGATTATTTTATTGTCATTGGCTCGCAATCCGGCAGCACGGCCTATACATTGGATATTTACGGATTTGAATGTACAAACCTGGCAGCCCCCACAGGTGATTCACCCCAGATATATGTGGCAGGGGCCACCCTGGGTGATTTGGAAGTAGATTCCTATGTTCACAGTACCGGTCTTACCTGGTATTCAAATAGCTCAGGTACACCTCCGGCACTAAATCCAACAACCCCGTTGGTAGATGGTGCAACTT
This sequence comes from Planktosalinus sp., assembly GCF_059864935.1. NCBI lineage: Bacteria > Pseudomonadati > Bacteroidota > Flavobacteriia > Flavobacteriales > Flavobacteriaceae > Planktosalinus > Planktosalinus sp. Next base: position 1,370 of record NZ_JCBCCK010000364.1, on the reverse strand, counting down.
ATTGGGTGAGCCAAACCGTACTGGGATGTGAGAGTCCACTGCTGGAAATTACCGTCAACGAACTTGATTGTACAGTATTGGACGTAATTAGCACTACTGGTGGAGTTGTATGTCAGCAAGGTCAGGTGACCTTAACGGCAACACCCACTGGAACCGGTAGTGAAGTTTACTGGTTTTCGTCACAAACCTCATCCATTCCAATAGCAATTGGAAACCAGTTTGTTACACCAACAATAAATACAACCACATCCTACTGGGCTGCAGAAGTCTATCTTGAGCAAAGCACCGGGGGCGGAGGCCCGCTGCCAACTTACTGTACTTCTTTTGGATTTGGTTCAGGATGTACGGCAAGTGACGATATAGATGATTTTATTATTGTGGATTCTTCCGGTATGACGATTTTGTCTCATTTAAATTCCGGATGTTCTCCCAATGCTTATGGTGACTTTACAAACGACGCCAACCTGATGTTTACTTTGGTTGCGGGACAAACTTACAACTTTACAGTTACTCATAATTTCCCCAGTCAGTTTATTAAGATTTGGGTTGATTTTGATAAAGATGGTGTTTTTAACAACACCAATGAGTTGTTGTTTCAGTCGCCGGCAGGAGCTAACCCAACTCTAGGTTCGTTTACTGTTCCAAATGACGCCATTGGCAACACTACAGTAATGCGTGTTTTTGACCGCTATGCTGCTTTGCCAACAGATGCCTGTACATCAGGTGGAACTTTTGGAGAAGTACACGATTACAGGGTGACTGTTGTTGGCGCTTCCATTTTGTGTGAGTCACCCCGTGTTGAAGCTGTAGCAGAGGTAAACAATACCTTACCGGCGGCACCCATCGGAGCCATTACACAAGATTTTTGTGGCCTCGACAATACAGTTGGGGATATAGTAGTAACAGGAACCAATATCCAATGGTATGATGCTTCAGGCAACCCTTTGGCAAATTCTACGGTTTTGGTGGATGGTGCAACTTATTATGCCACGCAAACAGTGAATGCTTGTGAAGGGGGTACTCTTGGGGTTTTTGTAACTATTTTGGATAAATCCGATAAGCCTGTTGGCGACAGGAACCAACCTTTTGTGCAAGGGGAAACCTTGGCAGATTTGGATGTGACCGGGGATAATTTACAGTGGTATTCAGACCCCTTGGCCACCAATCCGTTGTCCGAAAACACTTTGCTGGTGGATCAAACGACTTATTTTGTGACCCAGACCGCTGTTGACTTGTGTGAAAGTGAAACCCTGGACATTAAAGTACACAGGGTGCTGGCTATAGATGACATTGCATTTGCCGACTTGGTGTTCTATCCCAACCCGGCACAGGATTATGTGACCATCACCAATACTGGCGTGATAGAATCA
>NZ_JCBCCK010000079.1:0-2376 GCF_059864935.1 Planktosalinus sp. | reverse complement strand
TTTTTAAAGCTTTTTCTAAAAATCTAAAATTGTTTTTTATTAAATAAAGGTGTGTTTTTGGAATTCTACTGACAATCTTGATTTTGTGTTTTTCAAATTCTTCAATTGTTTGATTTTCAAAACGAAGATTTAAATAATTTTGAATTAATCCCCAAGAATTCAAATAATCATCAATATTATTGTCGTTTAAACTACTTGATCTGTGTTGATTTTCGGATATTCTATAAAAAACTTTATCTGCCGGAGAAAAAAGAAAAACATTCGTATTACAAATTATTCTGGTAATCAATTCTGCATCTTGATTTATTTTTAAGTACTCATTCCATAAACCGGATTTTATTTGCAAACCCCTTGGAATCAAATAGGCGTGAATAGGAAAAAATCCTATTCTACCGTATAAGTAATTCAGGAATATTAAAGGATCAGTAAATCTATCAAAAGGTTCAGGCATATCTTTTGTGTTAGTTACACTATCAACAAAATAGCTCCAATTACAAACAGCAATTGCAGATGGTTCATCTTGAATTGCCTTAACCTGGATTTCTAATTTATTTTCTGAAATCAAATCATCGCTATCCAACCACTGTATGAATTCCCCTTTACTCACCTCAAACCCATAGTTCCGGCAGGCATTAGCCCCTTTGGGCCGGTCTGCCGGACGGTGGTGGTATTGAAACCTTGAATCTCTATTTACATAGCCCTTAACCACCTCAGAAGTATTGTCAGTACTCCCATCATCCACAATGATGCACTCCCAGTTTTGGTAGGTTTGCGCCAGCACACTGTCCAGCGTCTCGCCAATGAGGTGGGCGCGGTTGAATGTTGGGATTATTATGGAAACTAAAGGTTGTGAGTCCATGTTGAAATTAAAACATTTCAAATGTACTATTTCAAATTGGTCATTTCAAATTTGGATGTTGAATTTTATTCTATAAAAACACCTTCTAATATTTGCTCACTCTTGTGTGGTGTTCACGCAAACCTGCCTGCCGAAGGCAGGGTCGCAAAGTTACAGCTCAAAGAAAACGCAGAGGGTTTGGTGTTTTTTTAAAATATTTATAATTACCGTACGTCGATAGGCAGATTTATGAGAGAAATTGATCTCCTTGTCACTTCTTCACTCTTGCGTCCTCTCATTGCTCAAAAACTCACCGCTACTCCCTGGGCTTCCTGAACACCACCGTCTGCGCCCGGGCAAAAGTTTGCTGCACCCATAGTGGGAAACGGTCTTCCCATTGATAGGCTTTTCTTCTGAACTCCCTTTTGGTTTTGCCTTTGGGAAACAGGCGGTTGAATCGCTCGATAAAGCCAATGGGGATAATTTCCACTTCCTTAAAATACTTTAATCCCATTTTTTTATAGTGACTGCTGCTGTGGCTGCGCTCAGGGTGCGGGTCTGCAGCTTTCCATGTGGAGAATTTTTTGCGTTGCAGGCTGGAAGGACGGCCGGGCACGGGCACCATCCACCGTAAGGCGTCCAAAATCCTGCTGTTTACGGCCGGCTCTACAAAGCGCACTTCGCCGCCGGGTTTTAAAAGATGTGCTATTTTTTGATAAAAAGCAGCTTCCTGTTCATGGGTCAAATGGTGGATAAATGCCTTGCCCACCACCAGGTCAAAACTGTCGGGTGGGAAGTCCTGTTTTAAAAAATCGCCTTGTATAAACCTGAGCGGTTTATCGGTGAGTTGGGCGTCATTGATTTTAGCGATGATTTCTCCGCTTTTATCGGCAATGTCATTGGCTGTAACATCAGCACCCAAGCCTGCCATCACGGCTGCCAGGGTGCAATCGCCACAGCCCAGCTCCAGTACTTTTTTGCCGGGCAGCCGGTCTTTAAAATTCCCGCGAAACATCGCTACCCAGGAAGTGTCAGTTGTTGTGACCCCTTTCAAAAAGGCCTCCAAGTTTTGAAGGATTTTTTCAATCCCTTTAATGGAAACACCGGCATAGCGCTTGTTGTAGTGTTCGCGGTTTTGTTGGGTGATGTTGGTGTTGGTTGTTACCATGTTTGAAATTGAATACGTAAAAATAGGGAAAGAAATTGAGTTTTGAGTTAGCGAGCCTGTGAGTCTTTGGGTTTTGACGGATGACAGATGACCGTTGACCGATGGACTAGTGGTCAGTGGGGAGGTTTCGGGTTTCAGGTTTCGGGTTTCTGGTTTCAGGTTTCAGGTTTCAGGTTTCTGGTTTCAGGTTTCTGGTTTCAGTTTTCTGGTTTCGGGTTTCGGGTTTCAGGTTTGAGGTTTCAGGTTTGAGGTTTCAGGTTTGAGGTTTCAGGTTTCAGGTTTCAGGTTTGAGGTTTGAGGTTTCAGGTTTGAGGTTTCAGGTTTCAGGTTTCTGGTTTCAGGTTTCTGGTTTCAGGTTTGAGGTTTCTGG
>NZ_JCBCCK010000319.1:0-2498 GCF_059864935.1 Planktosalinus sp. | reverse complement strand
GCTGTATGCCATCGGGCACTATACACATAGCCCTGAAATGGGGTATTTGATAGTAGCACTTTTCGGTATTTTGGGATTTGCATTTAAGGAAAAGGTATTTTCAATTATTGAGGACATTTATAAAACAGAAAAATACAAAACGTTGGCAGCTTATAGTCAGAGGAATTAGATTTGGGACGTGAGATGTTAGACGTGAGATTTGAGACATTTGAAAATAGAAAATAGAGTAGAGAAAACAGAAAATTTCAAATGGCGGTTGATACTGGATTATGGCAATGAACCCTTTGCGTAACTTTGTGGGACCTTTGCGAAACTTTGCGTTAAAAAAAAGGGTGTAGAGGACGTTAAGTAATTATAAAAAATAAGTTGAGTTAAACAGACAAAAAAAGAAAATTATGATACAAGTTGAAAACCTGAGTAAAACATACGGGACAACCACAGTGTTGGACATTCCGCAACTGTATATCCCAAAAGGGCAAAGCTTTGGACTGGTGGGCAACAACGGTGCTGGAAAAACCACTTTCTTCAGTTTAATGCTCGATCTGATTCAGCCGAGTACGGGACAAATTTTGAACAGTAATATCGAAATAAGTAAAAGCGAAGAATGGAAATCTTTTACCGCAGCTTTTATCGATGAATCCTTTTTGATTGGCTATTTAACGCCTGAAGAGTATTTTTACTTTATCGGCGAACTACGGGGCTGGAACAAGGCCGATGTGGATCAGTTTCTTGAAGGATTTGTTGACTTTTTCAATGGCGAAATTTTAAACAAACGCAAATACCTGCGTGACCTCTCCAAAGGAAATTCCAAAAAAGTGGGTATCGTGGGTGCTTTAATCGGAAATCCGGAAGTCATCATACTCGATGAGCCCTTTGCCAATCTTGACCCCACTACACAAATACGCTTAAAACGCATACTAAAAGAACTGGCCGATAATCCGGAAGTTACCATATTGGTTTCCAGTCACGACCTGCAACACACCGTTGAAGTTTCAAACCGCATCGTTGCTTTGGAAAATGGACTGGTGGTCAAAGACATCATCACTTCTTCAGAAACTATGAAAGAACTCGAGGCGTTTTTTAGTGGGGAAATGGTTGATGAATAAAGAATAAAGAAAATAGAAAAGAGAAAAGAGATGTCTGTACGTCCCAGATATAGGCTGACCATTTTCAGCTATACTGATTCCTCTGTGAAACTTTGTGCCTTCTTTGTGTCTCTTTGTGGTATAACTTTAAGTGAGCATCTCGATACCCATCTCTAATAACTCACATATTATCTTGGATTTTGCCCTCCGACAAGCTCAGGGTGACTGATTTGGAATTTAGCTAACGCTCAGTTCGGCCTTTGGCCTCGTGTGGTGCTTGGAGGTTCAACTTTAGAACATCCATCTCATGTCTAAAATCTCATGTCTCGCATCTAATCCTGCATCTTACTTCCAAAACACAAATCTCCCGCATCACCCAAACCGGGAACGATATAACCATGAGCATTAAGCTCCGGGTCAACCGTGGCTATCCAGAGGGTGTAATCGTCTGGCAATTCACGGTTCAGGAAATCAATCCCCGGCTGTGAACCAATTACCGAAACGAGATGAACCTTTTTAGGTGTTCCCAAATGTTTGATGGATTCCAGCACATTAATAAATGTACGGCCGGTAGCCAGCATCGGGTCGGCAAGGATTAAAGTTTTTCCTTCCAGCGAAGGAGAGGCCAAATATTCCACCTTGATTTCAAACTTGGTTTCTGTAGTGTGATGCCTGTAAGCCGAAATAAACGCATTGTCAGCTTCGTCAAAACAATTCTGCAAGCCGTGATGCAGCGGTAAGCCCGCCCTGAGCACAGAGCAAATCACCAGTTGGTCTTTGGGCAGTTTGATTTTAGAAATACCTAGAGGTGTTTCGATTTCTGCAGAAGCATAGGTTAAGGTTTTACTGAGTTCATAGCCCATCAGTTCGCCTATGCGCTCAATGTTTCTCCGGAAACGCATAGAATCTTTTTGGGTGTTGACGTCCCTGAGTTCGGTAATGTACTTATTGATGATTGAATTTTGATCGTGCAGGTTGTGGGTGTGCATGGCTAATTGATATTTTTTTGATAACCGTTATTGAGCAGTAACAATATAAGTGCCAATGGAAACAACAGACTTCCAATGCTTAAAATTAAGTAATAATTTTCAAATAACGGCCACCTCAACCACATAGAAAAGCCTTTGTAAATGATCAATGTTTCAGTGAACAGAAAAGCAATCAAATACATCCAATACAGCTTTCGCGAAAGCCTTAAAAGTTCCGCCTGAACTAATAATGCAAAAAGGGCAATGCTCACTACGCCCAAAAATACCAGATGCAGATAGCCGATTACAAAATCAAGGTTTTGAAAAGCCAGACGGGCAAAATAGGGAATGGCCGAAAGCAATTGCAAATCGCTTTTGATGCCTAATAAAATTCCGGCCATTAGCAGCATGGCACCTACACCTTTTCTGAGATGTGATTTAAAAT
>NZ_JCBCCK010000296.1:0-1486 GCF_059864935.1 Planktosalinus sp. | reverse complement strand
AGTAATACTGGCTGATGCCTCCAAAAAACAAGCTGTGCATTTCGTTGAGATCGCTGTCATACAATGCAGCTTTGGCACTGTGGTAGTTGCTTAAATATTGATTAAAACTTGTTACGGGTGTATATCCCTGGTCTGTGATTTCCACAGGATAAAGGAAAGGCAGGTCGACGTTTTTCTGAAATACGCCCGAAGAAATCATATAGCCCTGTGAACCATCAGGGAAAATCTGAGCCACCAGATTGTAGTCTCTTCTTCTTAAATGCACCTGGTCTGTAATAACTGAATAATTATTAAAACTTAATTGAGAGCCACTGTTGTCAATGGTAAACTTTTGAATGGTGGTGGCATAGGTTTGTACGAAAGTAGGGTTGTTCATCGGGTTATATTGACCGTCAAAACGTTGACCGCCTACCAGATAAAATGTATTGCCTATTTTACCTAACTGCCCTCCTGTATTTGCAAAAATATTGTCTGTAATTTGTTTGAAATAGGGCGTGATGGAGTTGTTGTTTACCACAGCATTTACTAATCCGGCTACATCTACAGAAGTTAGGTAAGGAAAAGTGATGTGGTCATCGGCAGTTGGGGAATAGGCATATCCGCCAATGATAAACAAGTCGTCACCGTCCTGGTGAAAGTTCATATTGGTCGATTGCAGCTGTTCACTGATTCCGGCGGGTAACACATTCAATGATGATGTCCAGAATTGTTGTGTATTTACATCAATCACTATGATCTCTGAATTGTTTTGTGAAGCCGGGAAAGCACTAAAGGGCTGACGTGCATGAATGCCATCTTTTCTTCCTCCGATAATCAGCCATTTTCCGTCGTGTTGTGCATAGGCATAAGAATGCAGTCCCGGAAGACCGGCAATGTTTACGGGATGCAATTCTACCGTAAAATCAAATGACTGTTGTGCCTGCTGAGTTGCTGTCATTGTGACAAGCAAAATCAAAGTGTAAAGTAGTTTTTTCATGGTGATGGTTGGTTATTTATTCTCCTTTGGTTAAAAATTCCAGATACGCTTTCGCGAAATTGTATTCAAATACGGTTTGTAAATATTCCAGTTGTTTTTGGGCATATTGTGTTTCGCTTTGCAGCAACTCGGTTGTTTTTTCAAGTCCTTGTTCAAACCTGTTGGTGCGGATGCGCAAAGCTTCCTCTGATTGCTCAACAGCGAGTTCGCTGCGCTTTAACTGCTCTTGCAGGTCGTTGAGGTACCGATTGGCTTTGTTGATTTCCAGTTGGCTTTGGGCCTTGTACTGGTCGAGTTCGATGCGGGATTGCTCGAGTTCGGCTTTACTTTTTTGAGCCTTGCCAAAGCGTTTGCCGCCTTGAAACAAGTCCCAGCTCAGTTGCGCACCCACCAGATAACCACTGGCGTTGCCTTGAAAGAGTTCGCTGTCATACAGTTCATAACTTCCAAAGGCATTCAGGCGTGGTAGAAACGCCATTTGATCGGCTTTGTTCATTTTCGCGTAAGCGT
>NZ_JCBCCK010000316.1:0-5145 GCF_059864935.1 Planktosalinus sp. | reverse complement strand
AATCATTTTGTTAACGTGAGTTCGATATAAGAAAGCAAACCAACTGTTTGGGCTGCTTATAATTTTTTGAGCAACCGGCAAAAGCTAAATTTTTGAAGTAATAACAGATAGATCAGCGATTGTCCGTCAAATCAGCGTTATCTGCGTGCTATTTTTCATCTATTGGGACACGATAGCACGCTGATCCCGATAGCTATCGGGACGGATTAAGCGAATTTCCACAGATAAAAACTTAAATCGAACTTACGTTGTTAATAATTTAGGGGATTATCAGGGGATTTAAGCCACAAAAAAAGAACTAAATAGTTTTAAATCAACCATTTAGCCCTATTTCTTAGTAGCGGGAACAGGACTCGAACCTGTGTCCGCCTGCGGCGGATATGAGCCCTCCTAATCATTTTTTAAATAATTTGTTTTAAGTGTTTTAATTTTTTCTCTACCCAACCCACTTTTGTAATATTTTTCCCGTGCCATTGCTTCCTTTTTGGTCTTGAAAAACTCCAGATGCATAACCTCCCAGGGTCGGTAACGAACAGTATATCCCTTTGTAGCAAAAAAATTATGAGAATAAAACCTGTCAATTAAGTCTTGGCTATAACCAACATAGGTTTTATCAAATGTTCGGGAATATAAAATGTAGACGACAAAGTATTCTTCCATAACTAAAAATACAAAAAAAAAGAGAACCGTTTTGGTTCTCTTTTCTTGTAGCGGGAACAGGACTCGAACCTGCGACCTTCGGGTTATGAGCCCGACGAGCTACCTACTGCTCTATCCCGCGATATGGGTTTAAAAGAAAAAATGTTTTTTTGTCAACCATACATTGACCATCTTTTCTTTCGGACTGCAAATATACAACAGATTTCTGTTTTTACAAGAGTAAAAGTTAAATCTTTAACTAGAACAATCCGGAAATATTTCCGGCATCATCAATATCAATGTTTTCTGATGCCGGATGAGCGGGAAGTCCCGGCATTCGCATCATATCTCCTGTTATTGGCACCAAAAAACCTGCGCCGGCAGCAATTTCAATTTCCCTGACCGTAATTGTAAACCCTGTGGGTCTTCCTATCAACGCCGGGTTGTCTGAAAGAGATTTTTGGGTTTTCGCAATACAAACGGGAAGTTGATCGAGGCCAAGATTGGCAATTTTCTTTAAATCAAGTTTTGCCCTTGAAGCATATTCAACTTTAGAGGCTCCATAAATTTTGGTTGCAATGGCTTCAATTTTTGACTGTACATCAGATTCCCAATTGTAAAGAGGGGTAAAGTTTGATTTGTTTTCCTCAACAGCAGCAACAACTTCATTGGCCAAGTCGATGGCACCTTTTCCGCCTTTGGCCCAGACTTCAGCCAGGGCCACACGAACACCTTTTGATTTTGCAAATTCTTTGATTGCTTCAATTTCTTCGTCACTGTCTGTGATAAATTTATTGATGGCAATAACCGGGGTTAATTGAAATTGAAGTATGTTTTCTAGATGTTTTTCCAGATTGGGCAATCCTTTTTTAAGAGCATCGGCGTTGGGTGTTTTTAAATCATCCAATGAAACGCCGCCGTGATATTTTAAAGCTCTGATGGTAGCTGTAAGCACAACTACTTTTGGTTTTAAATTGGCACTTTGACATTTGATGTCCAAAAACTTTTCTGCACCAAGGTCTGCTCCAAAACCGGCTTCGGTAACGGTATAATCAGATAAACTCATTCCCATTTTTGTGGCAATTACCGTATTTGTGCCCTGAGCAATATTGGCAAAAGGACCTCCGTGAATAATCGCCGGGTTGCCTTCAAGTGTTTGAACTAAGTTAGGTTTAATGGCGTCTTTAAGCAAAACGGCCATGGCGCCTTCAGCTTTCAGGTCACGTGCAAATATTGGTTTTTTGTCGAAAGTGTAGCCTACAAATATTTTACCCAATCTTTTTTTCAAATCGGTTAAATTGTTGGAAAGGCAGAGTATGGCCATAATTTCTGAGGCCGCAGTAATATCAAAACCCGATTCACGGGGGATACCTGAACCGGTGCCACCCAAACCTATAATAATATTTCTCAATGAACGATCATTGACATCCATTACCCGTTTCCAGGCAACGGTGCGCGAATCGATTCCCAAAGTGTTTGTTTTACTTTGAATATTGTTGTCAATCAATGCAGAAAGTAAATTGTGTGCTTTTTCTATGGCCGAAAAATCACCTGTAAAATGCAGGTTGATGTCTTCCATTGGAATCACCTGTGCATAGCCGCCACCGGTTGCACCACCTTTAATCCCAAAAACAGGTCCTAAAGAGGGTTCTCTTAAAACCACCGTTGTTTTTTTGCCCACTTGATTGAGACCTTCAGAAAGCCCAATTGAAATGGTGGTTTTGCCTTCTCCGGCAGGTGTGGGGGAAATGGCTGAAACCAAAATTAAATTGCTTTTATCTAATTTTGATTTATCTATAAGTGAGAGAGGTAATTTAGCCTTATGTTTTCCGTAAAGTTCTAACTCATCAGGATTGATTCCCAGTTTTTTTGCAATTTCAGTGATGTGAAGTGGTGTGGCTTTTTTTGCGATATCTAAATCGGTCATAAAAATTAATTTCTGATTAATAATTTCAAAAATAGGGATTTTAAACATTTATTAAATGATAAATGTCAATGAAAGAAAATTAAGTTAAAACGCTTATCTTCTTCTTGAACTATTGCGTTGTCCTGAACCTCTTGAGGCACCACGTTGCTGTCTTTGCGGTGTTTTTTCCACGTGATGGTTAACTAAAGGAAAGTTCTCGTTTTCCAAAATAGGAATTTGTTTTCCGATGAGTTTTTGAATGTCTTTCAGATAGGCTTTCTCTTCTGCATCACAAAAGGCAATGGCAATTCCATCAGCACCGGCTCTTCCAGTCCTCCCAATGCGATGCACATAAGACTCTGCAATATTGGGCAGTTCATAGTTTATCACGTGGGTAAGGTCATCGATGTCAATTCCCCTTGCGGCAATATCTGTGGCCACCAGTACCCTAGTTTCTTTTGTCTTGAAGCTGTTTAACGCTCGTTGACGTGCGTTTTGCGATTTGTTGCCGTGAATGGCTTGTGATTTTATTCCGGCTTTCACAAGCTCTTTTACCACCTTATCTGCACCGTGTTTGGTGCGCGTAAAGACCAACGCCCTGTCAATTTTTTTGTCTGAAAGCACTTCTTTTAAAAGATGCTTTTTGTTTTCCTTATCCACAAAATACACCGCCTGATTGATGGTGTTTGCCGTGCTGGAAACCGGTGTTACTTCCACTTTGGAAGGATTCACTAAAATTGTGTTAGCAAGTTTTACTATGTCATTGGGCATCGTGGCCGAAAAGAACAACGATTGCCTTTTCTGAGGAATTTTGGTGATGATTTTCTTTACATCGTTTAAGAATCCCATATCAAGCATGCGGTCGGCTTCGTCCAGGACAAAAAACTGCAACTGGTTTAAATGCACAAATTTCTGATTGATTAAATCGAGCAATCGACCGGGTGTAGCAATTAAAACATCAACGCCAGATCGCAAAGATCTTACTTGACTGTTTTGACTTACACCGCCAAAAATCACTTCATATTTTAAATGGGTGTTGGCTCCATAGCTTTCAAAACTTTCGGCAATTTGTATGGCAAGTTCCCTTGTAGGTGTTAAAATCAAACTTCTAATGGGGCGTCTACCGTTAAGATTTGACCGGTCCTGACTCATCAGTTGAATGATGGGAACGGCAAAAGCGGCTGTTTTTCCGGTTCCGGTTTGAGCACAGCCTAAAATATCTTTTCCTTGAAGTGCCAGCGGAATGGTTTGTACCTGTATGGGTGTGGGTGTTGTATATCCTTCTGTTTTTAAAGCCTCGAGGATAGGGGCTATAATGTTTAAATTTTCAAATGTCATTGTAAAATAGTTTAAGACCGAATAAATTGAAAAAGGCTCACTGTCTCGGTCTTTGTGACAGGAATTCTTTTTTGTACTGCTTAAACTTTAAATGTGATTTGGAGGGTTATTTCCGAAAACTAAGGAAAGAAAAAGAGTAGCGACACCTGTTTTTTGTATTGTTTGTAAACGATGATATCGGTGGCAAAGCTAAGCTATTTTTGGGAATACTAGGGATTTTTATTGATTTCTTAAAACTTGAAGGTTTAAAGAACAAAAGAAATGGATAAAAAATTAGCCGTATTTTTGCAATTCAAATTCTTGTTATGCAAAAACACAAAGCCGGTTTCGTAAACATTATTGGCAATCCCAACGTGGGTAAATCCACCTTGATGAATGCCTTTGTGGGCGAAAAATTGTCCATCATCACCAGCAAGGCACAAACCACTAGGCACCGCATTCTGGGTATCGTCAATGGCGAAGATTTTCAAGTGATTCTTAGCGACACTCCCGGAATCATCAAGCCTGCTTATCAACTTCAGGAATCGATGATGGGGTTTGTGAAATCTGCCTTTGAAGATGCTGATGTATTGATATATATCGTTGAAATCGGTGAAAAGGAATTAAAAGATGAGGACTTTTTCAATAAAATAATCCATACAAAAATTCCGGTGTTGCTTTTAATCAACAAAATAGACAAATCCAATCAGGAGCAACTGGAAGAGCAAGTACAACTATGGGCCGAAAAAGTACCCAATGCTGAGATTTTTGCCATTTCGGCACTGGAAGGTTTTCAGGTCAAGGAAGTGTTTGACAGGATTATAGAACTCCTCCCGGAATCACCGCCTTTTTATCCAAAAGACCAACTCACTGATAAGCCTGAACGCTTTTTCGTTAACGAAACCATCAGAGAAAAAATTCTGATACATTACAAAAAAGAAATCCCATACAGTGTTGAGGTGGACACTGAAGAGTTTTTTGAAGAGGAAAATATTATCAGAATGCGCTCAGTAATCATGGTGGAACGCGATACCCAAAAGGGAATCATCATTGGCCATAAAGGTGAGGCTCTGAAAAGAGTAGGGGTTGAATCCCGCAAAGACTTGGAGAAATTTTTCGGTAAACAAGTGCATTTGGAACTATATGTGAAAGTCAACAAAAACTGGCGCAGTGATGCGAGGCAGTTGAGGAGGTTTGGATACGATTCTTAGTAAGTAGAGGTTAGAATTTAAAAGCACCAAAATGAAAACTCAAGAACCAAATTCCAAGCACCAAATTCCAAA
>NZ_JCBCCK010000315.1:0-4214 GCF_059864935.1 Planktosalinus sp. | reverse complement strand
AGGTCGCCTATGGAAATGCCCACAATTATGTTTTCGTTTTTACTCATTGTTTTTTGGGTAAGCTGATTCAATTGGCTTAAATTTACAGCCTTGTAATGAGCGCAAAGTTAACTAAATCATTTGAACATGTTTACAGGAATTATCGAAGAAATGGGAATGGTTGAACACCTTGAAAACGAAGGCTCAAATCTCAATCTTTTTATTAAAAGCAAAATGACCCCTGAGCTTAAAATTGACCAGAGCGTGGCCCATAACGGGGTTTGTCTAACCGTAGTTGAAATAAAAGATGGGATTTATAAGGTTTCGGCCATAAGAGAAACACTTGATAAAACCACCCTTGGAAAACTCAAAGTAGGTGATTTAGTCAATCTGGAGCGCGCCATGAAGCTTGGAGACAGGCTAGATGGTCATTTGGTTCAGGGCCATGTGGACCAAACCGCTGTTTGCGTTGAAATAAAAGACAACTATGGTAGCTGGTATTTTACTTTTTCATATGACGAGACTTATGGAAACATCACAATAGAAAAGGGTTCAATTACAGTAAACGGAGTAAGCCTGACCGTGGTTGATTCTCAATCAAATTCATTTTCTGTGGCTATAATTCCATACACCTTTGAGCATACCAACTTTTATAAAATAAGCCCCGGTGACACAGTAAACCTTGAGTTTGACCTTGTGGAAAAATACTTGAAGAGATTATCTGGACTTTAATTCGATTTTGCTTCTTCTATAAACAAAATAAAGCCCTAGTGCTATCCCCAAGATGAACAATAAAATCAATCCGTTGTCTATAGGAAGGCCAACGGGAATTGGTGGCCCACCCAGAGGTTGCGGCGGCGGCGGCGCCTTTTGCTGGGCAATAGCAACGCCACACACCAAAAAGTGTATTAGGAAGACTAATGTGTATTTCACGATTTGGGGCCGCATATATACAGGGTTACACTTAAACTGTTATAGATTACAGGCTAAACGACAAACGTAAATATTAATTGTAAAATCTGTGTTATGCAAAAATCAAATTCCAAAATTCATGTTTGCTTAACTTAGCCTTTTTTTGTGAGGAGAATCAAATATAGATAAATAAAGCTAATATCCAAAAAAAAAATTAAAAAGTGGTCCCACATGGGCTCGAACCATGGACCCCCTGATTATGAGTCAGGTGCTCTAACCAGCTGAGCTATGGGACCTGTTTCAGAGGCGACATTGACATTCAGTATCCGGCCTCTTGAAGGCGCAAATTTATAATTAGTTTGTTTATGGCGCAAACTTTTTTAAACATTTGTATTTTCCTGACATAATTCTACCAAAACTCCGTTAGCCGATTTTGGGTGTAAAAATACCACAAGCTTGTTGTCTGCGCCATTTTTTGGGGTTTCATTCAGCACAATAAAACCTTCTTTTTTAAGCCGTTTGACTTCCTCAACAATATCATCTACGTAAAAAGCGATGTGATGGATTCCCTCGCCTTTCTTTTCTATAAATTTGGCAATTGGGCTTTCAGGAGAAGTGGCCTCAAGCAATTCAATCTTACTTTCGCCAACTTGAAAAAAAGATGTCTTGACAAACTCACTTTCAACCTCTTCAATTTTATAATGTTCTTTTCCCAATAATGCAGCATAGGTCTTGTTGGCTTCATCCAGATTTTTTACGGCTATTCCAATATGCTCTATTTTATTCATAATACAGTAATTTTCACCTTGTAAAAGTAAGATAATCTTTAAATATAGTACTTTTGCCCTATGGAAAGTAACAGACAAAAAAAAATAGCAGGAGTAATTCAAAATGACCTGGCCTCAATTCTTCAAAAAATAATGAAAGATGCCGGGCACATGGGAATTTTAATTTCGGTTTCCAAAGTATCGGTAACCGTTGATTTGTCCATCGCAAAAGTTTACCTGAGCATCTTCCCTTCTGAACATGCTCAAAAACTAGTAGAGGAAATCAACTCCGTTAAGGGGAAAATTAAACATCAGGCGGCGCAGTTAACCAAAAATCAATTGCGTAAAATGCCCGATTTGACTTTTTACAATGACGACTCCCTGGACTATATTGAAAAAATTGACCGAGCCGTAAAAGGAAAAGAAAACCCGATTAAAAACCGGGATTTAGCAGAAAAAAGAAAAAAAGCCTAAAAGTGACGTTTTCCCTCTATATTGCAAAGCGGTATTTAATCTCAAAAAGCAGCAACAACGCCATCAATATCATTACCGGCATTGCTGGGGCGGGGGTTGTGGTTGGGGCGATGTCTTTGTTTATAGTGCTCTCAGGGTTTTCTGGTTTGAAAGATTTCAGTTTGCAATTCAGTTCAGTATTTGATTCAGACTTGAAAGCATTTCCCGAAACCGGAAAAACCCTTACCATTACCCCCGAACAAGAAAAAGAAATTGTTGCGCTTAAAGAAATTCAGGAAATCTCAAAAATTATTGAAGAGCGGGTATTTTTAACCTTTAAAGGGAAAAACAGCATCGCATTTATCAAGGGTGTTGACGAAAACTACCAAAATGTCAATTATATTGACAGCACCATCATTGTTGGTGGGTGGTTTGAATCTACTCATAACGCCATTGTTGGAATTGGCATTTCAAACACGTTAAACCTGGGCATTTATGACTATTCAGATTTGCTCGAAATCTATGTTCCAAAACCGGGATCAGGGCAAATTACAGACCCCACACAAGCGTTTAATAAAGAACGGGTTTTGGTGTCGGGCATTTATCACGTCAATGAAGAGCTCAATTCAAAATATGTGTTTGCGCCAATCGAGTTGGCAAGACAACTTTTGTCATATGATGAAGATGATGTGAGTTCCATCGAATTCAGACTCATCCAGAGCACTAAAGAAGAAGATGTCATTCAAAAAGTTACAGCCATTCTCAATCAAGACTTGGACTTTAAAAACAGAATACAGCAAAACGACGCACTTTACAAAATGCTCAATACTGAAAACCTGGCTGTTTATCTCATCTTTACCCTGGTTTTGATTATTGCGCTTTTTAACGTGATTGCTAACATCATTATGGTTATTCTCGATAAAAAGCACAACCTGAAAACGCTTTTAAACCTTGGGGCAACCATTAAGGAAATCAGAAGGATTTTTTATTTACAAGGTGTGTTGATGACTGTTACAGGAGGAATAGCCGGGATTTTAATTGGTGTTGTTATTGTTTTATTGCAGCTTAAGTTCAATTTAGTGATGATAACGGCAACATTGCCTTATCCGGTTAAAATTGATTTTTTTAATATCGCTTTGGTGTTTGTGACAATTTTATTGCTCGGAATCATAGCGTCTAAAATTGCCTCAAGCAGGGTGAGTGAAAACCTTCTGAAAAATTAGACAAACTGATAGTCTCCAAACTTTTCCAGTACTTCATCAAAAGCCGCAAAAACTGAAGCGGCATCGTCACTAGTGACCATCTTCATTCGATAGTCTTTAAAATTGGGTATCCCTTTAAAATAATTGGTATAGTGTCTTCTGGTTTCAAAAACCCCGAGTTTTTCCCCTTTCCAGTCAATAGCCATTTGCAGGTGTCTTCTTGCGGCGTCAACACGTTCTTCCATGTTTGGGGGCGACAAATGCTCGCCTGTATTGAAAAAGTGCTTTACCTCTTTGAAAAACCAGGGATAGCCAATACTTGCCCTGCCAATCATAGCACCGTCCAACCCGTAAACATCCCGCATCTCCAGGGCTTTTTCAGGAGTATCAACATCGCCGTTTCCAAAAATGGGGATGTGCATTCTGGGGTTGTTTTTTACCTCAGCAATGGGTGCCCAATTGGCGTCACCTTTATACATTTGTGCCCGCGTTCTACCGTGAATTGAAATTGCCTTGCAGCCCACATCCTGAAGCCGTTCAGCAACTTCCACAATTCGAATGGAATTTTCATCCCAACCCAATCTGGTTTTGACGGTAATAGGAAGTTTTGTGTGTTTAACCATGGCCTCGGTGAGCGATACCATTAAATCAATATCTTTTAAAATCCCGGCTCCGGCTCCTTTAGAAACCACTTTTTTGACCGGGCAGCCAAAGTTAATATCAATTATGTCAGGACCCGAAGCTTCAACAATTTCAACGCTTCTGAGCATTGGTTCCAGTTCTGCACCAAAAATCTGAATCCCCACAGGGCGTTCTTTTTCATAAATGTCAAGTTTCATGACGCTTTTAGCGGCATCACGAATAAGGCCTTCACTGGAGATAAATTCGGTGTAAACCACAT
>NZ_JCBCCK010000285.1:0-8160 GCF_059864935.1 Planktosalinus sp. | reverse complement strand
CATTGTTATTATATAGTACGTCAAATTCTAAAGTTAACACTCCTTCAGAGTCAACATATAGTGGTGCATTACGATCGCTTCTGTTTGAAAGATTATTAATGCTGTCCAGCATTTCTACCCTAAAGGTAGATTCAGGGCCTGCTATATGAAGTTTTTGTAAGGGATTGGGTGTATTTATACCAACATTTCCTTGCTGGGAATACATAATTCCAAAAACAAAGCAGCCGAAGAATAACAATATGTAATGTTTTTTCATAGGTTAAAAAATGTAAATTGGGCGATGCTAATATAGTAAAAAACAATATTATTACGATGTATTACATATATTTTCGATGAAATGCATAATATTGTATTATTTATTAAGATTTTTCTTATAATGTTTTCTTACAAAAAAATAGTCTTATAGTTGATAAACATTTTCTATTTTGTAACAAAAAGCCATTTAAACTGACAAACAGTTGTAATTAATCAATATGTTTCATCTTTTAGGAGAAAATATCAGAATTGCTTTAAATTCAATTCGCACTCAACTGCTTAGAACAATATTGACAATATTGATTATTGCATTTGGGGTGTTTGCCTTGGTTGGGATTTTGAGTTTTATAAAATCGTTTGAAAATACCATTGCCGGCGATTTCGCCTCTATGGGCTCGAATACCTTTTCGCTGCAACGCTACAGTTTCGACCTACAATTTTCGGGGCAACGTGACCGTGTGCATCCCGTAATTAGCTACAGGGATATCAAACAGTTTGAAGAAACTTATCAGTTTCCATTGACACACACCGGGGTTTCCTTTACCGGAACTGCGTCTGCCGAGGTGAAATATGAAAATTTAAAAACAGACCCTGAGGTACAGGTTTTGGGGGTGAACGAAAATTTCATCAATAATTCCGGTCTTGAAATAACAGACGGAAGGGAATTCAATCAGTTTGACATTTCCAACAACAACAATGTATGTGTGATTGGTTCAGACATTGTGAAAAGTTTATTTCCGAATGACAATCCCATTGGGAAAACCATCAGTATTCGAGGAGCAAAGTTTACTGTTATAGGTGTTTTAAAGGAAAAAGGCTCTACTTTTGGAAACAATCAGGACCTGCGGGTATTGATTCCCATTCAGGCAGCGAGAAGTATTTTTTCGAGGCCAAATATCAACTACAACATCAGCGTGATGGTAGACAATGCCGAAATGCTGGATGCCGCTCAGGAAGAAGCAATCATTGTTTTCAGAAACATCCGCGGGCTCAACCCCATTGAGGAAAATAATTTTGGAATGCAGCGCAGTGATGATTTAATCAACCGAATTGCCAGTATTACAGGCTACCTTGAAGCTGCTGCCTGGATTATCAGCATTATCACCATTTTTGGTTCGTCCATTGCCTTGATGAACATTATGCTGGTTTCTGTAACTGAACGCACCCGGGAGATTGGTGTACGCAAATCATTGGGCGCTAAAAGAAAAACCATTGCCAATCAATTTATTATTGAAACCGTGATTATTGGCCAATTGGGCGGTTTGGTTGGAATATTTTTTGGCGTTGTTGGTGTGTATTTTCTGGCCACTGCAATAAATTTTGAATATTCAATCCATTGGGCGGCGATGTTTGCCGCAGTGATTATTTCGTTTGTTGTTGCAGTAATCGCAGGTTCTTATCCGGCCGCCAAAGCAGCAAAACTCGACCCTATAGAGTCATTGCGTTATGAATAATTATTTAAGTAGATTATTTAAAGTGTTGTAAAAGCCACCTTCAGTAATTATTGCACCTTCTTTTATAAAGTTGAACTTTTCCAGATTGGGCTCCAAAGTGTATTTTTTTTCGGCTTCAAAAATTTCAACCATATCTTCGCCTATGTTTTCTTCAAGCCAATGCAGTCCTTCTTCTGTAAGTATATTAACGGTTGGGTCTGAGCTTTTTACAGCAATCAGGTGTATGTTGTTTTTCTTGAAATGAAACAAAAACACTTGCTGTTCACACCAGTTTTCAAGGAATTGAACATTGTTTAAAGTTCCTTCCCAAATTAAATCACTAAAAACATCGAGTTCTTCTTCCGCTACATTGGGTTTTTTAACTTTCAGTTTTTCCCATTCATCTGCGGTGATGGATTGGCTGGCCAAAAATCTGGCAAACTCTAGGTGAAGGGCTTCAAACTGTTCTTTGGTGAGTCTTGTGTATTTCATTTTCCGGGAAATAAAAAAGCCTTTTGAAGTGAGTCAAAAGGCTTTTGAATGATATATAAAATCAAATTATTTTGCTTCAGCAACTACCGTAAAAGGTAAAGTTGTAATCACATCTCTGTGAAAACGTACTGAAGCTTCATATTGACCAATTCTCTTGATTAAACCACCCGGAATGGTGATGTATTTTTTCTCAATAGTGATTCCTTCATTTTCCAGTGCTGCTGCAACATCGGCACTTGAAATTGAGCCAAACAACTTGTCTCCTTCTCCGGTTTTGGCAGCAAGTTTAATTTCAAGTGACTCCAGTTTTGAAGCAATTTTTTTAGCATCATCAACAAGCTTTTGCTCTTTATATGCACGTTGCTTCAAAGTTTCTGCAAGCATTTTCTTTGCAGAAGGTGTTGCCAAAATAGCGTGACCTTGTGGAATCAAAAAGTTTCTTGCGTAACCGTTTTTTACGGTTACCACGTCGTCTGTAAATCCTAGATTCTCGACGTCATTTTTTAATATAACTTCCATGTCTTGCTATTTTTTATTTTAATAAATCGGCTACATAAGGCATTAAAGCCAGGTGACGTGCTCTTTTAACCGCTACTGCCACTTTTCTTTGATATTTCAATGAAGTTCCTGTAAGTCTTCTGGGCAGTAATTTTCCTTGCTCATTCACAAATTTCAATAAGAAATCCGGGTCTTTATAATCGATATACTTAATGCCGGATTTTTTGAAACGGCAGTATTTTTTGTTTTTTGTTGTATCGATATTCAAAGGGGTAAGATATCTGATCTCACCGTCTTTTTTTCCTTTAGATTGTTGTTCTAGTGTTGCCATAATTAAGCAGTTGCTTTTTCTTTGTTTCTGTTTCTTCTTTTCTCTGCCCACTCAATGGCATGCTTGTCAAGCTTTACGGTTAAGTAACGCATAATACGCTCGTCTCTTTTAAAAGTTATTTCAAAAGAATTGATTATCTCTCCGGGAGCTGTAAATTCAAACAAGTGGTAAAAACCACTTTTTTTGTGCTGAATTGGGTAAGCCAGTTTTTTAAGGCCCCAATTTTCAATAGATATCATCTTAGCTCCGTTTGAAACGAGAAAATCTTCAAATTTCTTTACTGTTTCCTTTATCTGATCTTCAGATAAAACGGGATTTAAGATGAAAACAGTTTCATAATGATTCATAAATAATTGTTTTAATTAATTAACTAATATTCAGTCACCTAATATGCTCAGGTAAACGAGGGTGCAAAAATAGTATTAAATTATCAATTAACAAAAGCTTTTCCATCCATAATTTTTGTTCTTACAAAAATCGCTAAACATCTTAAATTTTAAACGTTTAACATAAAAAATGTTGCAGTTTATCGATATTTTATTTAATATTGTCCTACTTATTAATTGGGACATTAGTGGAAAAAGTAATACTTAATTGCGTAATTGTTGACGATTCCAGCTTACAACGCCTTTCAATCGTAAGACTGGTTCAAGGTCATCCATCATTAAATCTTGTTGCAGAATACAACAATGCCATTGAAGCAAAGATGGGATTGCTCAATAACAAAATAGATTTGGTTTTTCTTGACATTGAAATGCCAATCCTCTCCGGTTTTGACTTACTCGATGACCTACAGCAAAAGCCTCAAATTATATTTATTACGGGTAAAACAAAATATGCCTTTAAAGCATTTGACTATGATGCGGTTGACTATTTAAGGAAGCCCATCACCAGAGAACGTTTTCTAAGTGCTGTTCACAAAGCAATTACCAATTACAAACTTAAAAATGAAGAAGGATTTGATGATGAAGATTTCATTTTTGTGAAAAGCAATTTAAAAAAACGAAAAGTCTTTTTAAATGAACTTAAGTATATAGAAGCACTGGGCGATTATGTAAAACTTGTGACTGACCACGAATCTTTGGTTGTGCTTTCCACCATGAAATCATTTGCGGCCTTGCTGCCTCAGGACAGGTTTATGAGAATTCATAAATCATATATAGTAAATCTTGAAAAAGTGGAACGTTACAACAGTAAAGCCGTTGAAATTGAAAAAGAGTTTTTGCCCTTGAGCAGAAATAAAAAAGCCAATTTGGTTGAAGCACTCAGCTCTTCATTTGGTTAATAATTGTCCACATCCAGCGTAAGTTTTACACTCCTGAACTCCTTTACTGCTAAAAATGATTTTTCAATCTTTCTGATTGCTTCCTTTGATTTGGAAATTGAATAGTTTTTAGGAATCTTTATCAGAACATGAGAGATGTATTCATTTCTTATTCTTCCAACCGGTGGTTGCTCAGGCCCTAAAACATTTTCTTTAAAAACAGTTTTCAAAGACAATCCCAGCCAGTTTGCTGCAGCCTGCATTTTATTATACTTTCGGTCTTTTACAACAATTTTTATCATCCTGTAATAAGGCGGGTACTTAAACTGAAATCGTTCTTCAAGCTGTGAATGATACATTCCGTCATAATCATGCTCAACAACCTTCTGCAAAATAGCATGTAGCGGATTGTAGGTTTGTATAATAACTTTTCCTTGTTTGTCTGTTCTGCCTGCCCTGCCTGCAAATTGGGAAAGCAATTGATAACTCCGCTCCAATGCCCTGAAATCAGGATGATTAAAAAGATTATCTGCATTCATAACGCCAACCAGTGAAACATTCCTGAAATCAAGTCCTTTGGTGAGCATTTGTGTGCCTACCATAATATCTGTTACACCCTGCTCCAAACCCTCAATCAATTTTTCAAAAGCGTGTTTGCCCCGTGTGGTATCCTGATCCATTCGGGTGATTGTTTTATCGGGAAAAAGGGCTTTCAATTCTGTCTCAATTTGTTCAGTCCCTAAGCCTTTGGTGTCAATGTGGGAACTTCCGCAAGCCATACACGATTCCAGCATGGCGATGTGATAGCCACAGTAATGACAACGAAGTTGCTTTTTGCCTTGATGATAAGTGAGCGTGACATCACAATTGGGACATTGTGGTGAGTGGCCGCAAGTCATACATTCCACTGTGGGTGAAAAACCCCTTCTGTTTTGAAACAGCAACACCTGCTCCCCAATATCAAGTACCTGTTGGATGGCTTCAAGCAGTTGAAAGGAAAAATGTCCTTTCATTTTCTTTTTTTGGTAATTTTCACGCAAATTGATCAACTCAATTGCGGGCATCTTGATTTCACCATACCTTTCAGCAAGGGTTACCAATCCATATTTATTTTCGCGGGCATTGTGATAGGTTTCCAATGCCGGTGTTGCAGAACCCAAAAGTACTTTGACCTTATGAAACCCGGCAAGTACAATGGCACTGTCACGTGCGTGGTATCTGGGCGCAGGACTGTACTGCTTGTAGGACGGCTCATGCTCTTCGTCAACAATTACCAACCCGAGGTTTTGAAATGGCAAAAACAAAGAGGAGCGGGCACCCAAAACAATTTGTGCCTTTTCATGATTATTCAACACATTGTTCCACACCTCTACCCTTTCGTGAATGGAATATTTTGAATGATAAACCGAAACTTTCTCTCCAAAATACAGTTGTAAACGACTAATAATTTGAGTGGTGAGCGCAATTTCAGGTAACATAAACAGCACTTGTTTCCCGGCTGAAATAGTCTCACTAATTAATTTTACATAAATTTCTGTTTTACCGCTGGAGGTTACACCGTGAAGTAAAGTGATGTTTTGGGTCTGAAAACTTTCTTTAATTTCTTCGTAAGCCTTTTGCTGAAATTCATTCAATTGTTTTTCAGGAGTTGTAGCTTGACCTTGAAACTGAACCCTGTCTTTTTGAATTTCGAATACCTCAAGAATTTCTTTATCAATCAATGACTTTATTACTGAAGTTGAAACATTGCTTTTTTCCTGCAATTCTTTCAATAAAACAGTTTTTTTGGTTGCTGTTTTAAGTTGAAAGTAGGTCAACACAACTTTGCGTTGTTTTCCGGCATTTGAGAGTTCTTCAAACAATTTTTTAAGCCCTATATCAGAATTGTATTTAGTTTGAATCGCTACATATTTTACCAACTTGGGCTTGTATTGCTCAATAGCTTCCTCTTTGGTAGTGATTATTTTTTTTTCAATCAACCGATGTAACAAAGGTATAATGGATGGTGTATTTACAATGGATTGAATGTCCTGAATCCTTAACTCCTTCTGCATTTGTAGGGCATCAACAACCAAGTGTTCATCTTCATTCAGCGAATCAAAATCGATTTTTGCACTTGGATCAAGGGAAATAATCGTTTCGCTTTCAAGCAAAAAAGCCCTTGATAGTGCCGCCCTCATCACTTCGCCCACAGTGCACATATAATAGGAAGCCATCCACTCCCAATGCTTGATTTGAATTTCGGTTACTATGGGTTTTTCGTCAAGAATTTGTTCAATCTCTTTGGTTTGGTATAAACCGGGTGCTTGCGAATGAATTCCATAAACAATAGAAGTATAGACTTTAGATTTCCCAAACGGAACTGTCACACGCATTCCGGCTTTCAGGAACAAGGCTTCATCTTTATTGATGCTATAAGTAAAAAAGTTCTGGATGGGGACCGGTAATATGACGTCAACAAAATAATTCATGTCATTTTGTTTTTTTTCGGTTCTTTAACCTGTGTAGGGTTACATTGAGTTCAAACCCAAGTAAGAGGAGGTTTGAGTTGATCCACACATACAACATCATAATCAACAACGCTCCAATAGAGCCGTACAACTCATTGTATGTCGAAAAATTCTCTATATAAATTCCGAAAAGATAAGTAGTTAACATAAAAAGCCCCGTGGTAATCACAGCCCCGAGAGAGAAAAAGCGATAGGAACGGCTTTCCTTGGTGCCAAAATAGTAAAGTGTTGCGATAATGATATAAATCAAAACAATAAAAGAAACATATCGCATGATTGAAATCCATGCTAAATTATTGAACAAATAGGCTTCTTCATTTAGGTTCATTATGAGATACTGCCCAATAATTAACCCTATTACAGATGCAAAAAGCACAAATGCAAGAAAAATGGAAACCCCCACAGCAATGAGGTATTGACGCATAACCGAGCGCTTTTTCCTTACGTAAAATGAATATTCAAATCCGCTAAAAATGGCGTTTACACCATTTGACATCAGGAAAATAGCCAAGATAAGTGTGAAGGACAAAAGACTCCCCCTGGGGTTTGCAGCAATATCTAAAAGAATGGGGTGAAAAAATTCTGCTGTTTGTGGTGGAAGCAGTTCATCGATAAGCATTAAAAACTCCTGCTGAAAATTTTTAATTCTAACGTAAGGAATAAGGTTAAGCACAAAAAGAATAAATGGAAAAATTGCCATAAAAAAACTAAACGCAATCCCCCCTGCCCGGGAAGAGAAAGTGCCTTTGGCTATTCCAACAATGTAAGTTTCAAGTAAATCGTAAAGAGAAAACTCATCAATACCGGGCAATGAAATCTTTTTGGCAAATTCCACCAACTTGTTTATAACCGGAATTTTTGAGAGACTTTCTTCAATACTTTTTGTCATAGTATATTTCCTAAAATTCCACAGCTTTTAAACTCATATCCAAATTGTGCACAGAATGAGTAATAGCTCCTGTTGAAACAAAATCGACACCACATTCAGCATAAGACCGGGCTGTTTCAAGAGTGATTCCTCCTGAAGATTCTATTTGACAACTTCCTGAAATCATTTCAACGGCTTTCTTGGTATCTTCAATATTGAAATTGTCTATTAATATTCTATAGACACCTTCATTGTTTAATATTTCTTCAATTTCCTTTAAGTTTCTTGCTTCAACCATGATGTTTAAATGCAGTTTATTTTCTTCTAAATAAGCTTTAGTGGCCTCAATCGCTTTGGTGATTCCTCCTGCAAAATCGATGTGGTTGTCCTTGAGCATAATCATATCATACAGAGCAAACCGGTGATTTTCACCACCACCTATTTTCACCGCCCACTTTTCCAAAGCCCTGATTCCGGGAGTAGTTTTTCGGGTATCAAGTACTTTGGTT
>NZ_JCBCCK010000280.1:0-1757 GCF_059864935.1 Planktosalinus sp. | reverse complement strand
CCTGAAAAGAAGATAACATACTAAGATACGGGAATAGTTTTTAAAATACTTTAGTTTTTTTTAAATAGGTTTGTACTATTAACCTCACAAAAACTAATATTATGAAAATGTCAAAAGCAGTATTTTTTGTTGCTCTATTTTTTACTGGATTATTTGTATCTTGTACACCAGAAAGCATAGACAGCAATGAGCAACAAATCGATGCATCAACAATTCAAATCCCAAGACAAGGGTAGTAAAAGGTTTAGTATAGGAGGTGGAATCGTAATCCTATTGATTGCAATCACTCCTTACCTTTTTTATTTGTATGAAAGTTTCCCAACCACAACACGTTGGGAGACTTTTTTGTTTACAATAGAAACAAATTATCCAACGATACAGCATTTCTCTTGGTTTTTAACTGGCAAATTAATACCATTATATTTGTTGCTCATTTGGTTCTTCACCTGTAAACATTGGTGGCATTGGATAATTTTGGTTCCTATTGCAATGTTTTTATTTCAAACCTGGGGAATTATAAACCAGAGTATGGCAATTGATGAAGTAGAGTTAGTATACATGATTCCAGTAATGTTAATACTTATTCCTATGGTTTATCTTATAAGAGCCAAAGTATTTAACAAGGTACGTGGTGATAACCTGAGGGAATTTGAAGAAGATCTCAAGAAAAAGCGAACTATACTTGACGAATTAAAAGAACTGTTCCGTTAATTTTATCATTTTACTTTATTTGCACCCTATCGTTTAAAGTTGTAATTTAGTTACTTACTTTCAAACCAATCATTGATGGCCAAGTCACTCTCTCCTTTTACAGCTGCACAACTGATGCCCAAAGAGGAAACCCTTGAAATCCAAAAGTCTAAAGGCGACCTTGTTATTGGCATTCCCAAAGAAGTCTGTTACCAGGAAAAAAGAATATGCCTCACCCCTGATGCAGTTTCTGCAGTTGTTGCAAACGGGCACAGAATCATTATAGAAAAAGGTGCCGGTGAAGGTGCCAGTTTTAGCGATAAAGCTTATGCTGATGCCGGTGCTGAGATTACCCAGGACACCAAAAAAGTGTTTTCGTGCCCCATTATTCTAAAAGTTGAGCCTCCCACTCCTGAGGAAATTGAAATGATCAAGCAAAAAACAGTGCTTATCTCAGCCATTCAACTCAAAACCCGTGATAAAGAATATTTTGAAGCTTTAAATAAAAAGAAAATTACTGCATTGGCCTTTGAGTTTTTACAAGATGAAAATGGGGCATTACCTGCTGTTAGAGCATTGAGCGAGTTGGCCGGAATTGCTTCTGTATTAATAGCTTCAGAACTGCTTGTAGATGAAAAAGACGGGAATGGGCTTTTATTTGGTAACATAAGCGGGGTTCCTCCCTTAGAAGTGGTAATTCTTGGTGCCGGAACTGTTGGCGAGTTTGCTGTCAGGTCTGCTTTAGGACTTGGAGCTAATGTAAAAGTTTTTGATAATTCTATAACAAAATTACGCTGTTTGCAAACCAATATCGGACGACCACTTTACACCTCTACCCTTCAGCCAAAAACCCTGCTTAAAGCTTTAAAACGCTGTGATGTAGCCATTGGAGCCATGCGAGGTACTGACCGATCTCCGGTAGTGGTTTCCACTACAATGGTTGAGAATATGAAAAAAGGTGCTGTAATTATTGATGTTAGCATTGATACAGGAGGGTGTTTTGAAACTTCTGAAATGACTTCTCATGACAATCCAACAATTATTAAAAACGGTGTCATTCATTATGG
>NZ_JCBCCK010000256.1:0-4320 GCF_059864935.1 Planktosalinus sp. | reverse complement strand
CTCAATCAGATTGCCACCAAAATGATGAGTGCCACAGAAGACCTGGTGCCCAACTGGCTTATCGCCACGCCCGACCCCAATGTTGCCATTGGCCACGCCTGTGAGCCTTTTATGGTGGAAATGGTCATCAGGGGCTATTTGAGCGGCCACGCTGCCCGGGAATACAAATCCGGAAAAAGAATGTTGTGTGGAGTGCCCATGCCGGAAGGCATGAAAGAAAATGACAAATTCCCGCAACCCATCATAACGCCGGCTACCAAAGCGGAAGCCGGTGAGCATGATGAGGATATTTCACGGGAAGATATTTTGAAGAGAGGTATCGTTTCAGAGGCAGATTATTTGGTTTTGGAAGATTACACCCGAAAACTTTTTCAACGCGGAACAGAAATTGCCGCCTCCCGAGGATTAATTTTGGTGGATACAAAATATGAATTTGGTAAAACCAAAGACGGTAAAATTGTTTTGATTGATGAAATTCACACACCGGATTCATCAAGGTATTTTTATGCCGAAGGCTATCAGGAGCGACAAGATAAAGGAGGGTCACAAAAGCAGCTTTCCAAAGAGTTTGTGCGTCAATGGCTCATTCAAAACGGCTTTCAGGGTTTGGAAGGGCAGCAAGTCCCCTTTATGTCTGATGAGTATGTGGAAAGTGTTTCAGAGCGTTATATCGAGTTGTATGAAAACATCACCGGTGAGCAGTTTATAAAAGCTGATGTGTCGAATATTTCAGAAAGAATTGAAAAAAATGTTGTTGCATATTTAGCCTCAAACTAATTCTTCCCTTTAAAATTAAAGTTATACACATATCCAAAGCTTAACTCATTGAAATCAGCCTGACCCAAATTGGCGTTGAGGTGTGTGCCAATGTAGAAATTATGTGTGGGTTGCTTGTCATTTCCAAAAAGATAATACTTCAATCCCAGTCTACTGGAGATAGTGCGTTTGAATTCATAATACCAATCCGGTTCGCCGTAAACCACTCCAATATAAGGCTCGTCATCAGGGTCATAAGCAATAAACACATAGCCTTGATTTAAAATCCAATCCATCTGATAAGCCGGTTTGTAGATGTTAAAACCCAGCTGGAATTCCACCCCAATATGATTTAAAAGCAATTCTCCCGTCCCGAAAATTCCAATGTTACTCGCATAACCAAAAGGATTTTCAAGAAAGTGAGGGAAACGTTCCACAATAAGTTCTTCTTCGTTTTTGATGTAGTCGTAATAATGTTCATAAAAACTATAATAAGCCCCAACGCCAAATTTAAAGGTGTTGTTTATCACTTTTCCGTATGAAACCGCAGCCGTATAAACCGCTTTTTGCTCGTTAAAAATTTGCGAAAGCACGTTTTGACCAAGACCGAACCTTATATTTAGAAAGTTGTATGTTGACCTGGAAAACTCCTCCATATTCACATTGTGTTTTTCTGTTTGGATATTTTTGAAAATCCCCGTTTCATAAGAAACCCCCAGTAAAAATGAATTCATCCCCTGGTTGGGCAAACGCACATGGCCGTTTGAATGGTGCAAATAATTCAGGCTTAAGCGAAGCATCGATTTTTTGAAAGACAACAGATCGTAAGTCAACGACCCTCGAAATGCCCAAGAAAATTCAGTTGAAATGGCTTTATTGTTAGGGTTGTCACGAATGTCATATTGTACATCATGATAGGAAGCTCCCAGTCCAAAAAGCGCATTCAGCTTTTGAGAACCAAAAAGCCCAAACTCCGCATAAGGGAGCAGTGAATAAGCCCTGCCCACCTGCTCACTGTTTCCATAGTCTGAAATTCCCAGGCTAAACCCCGTTTTTGGATAATTGAGCCGGTAAGCCCATTCTTGAGGATTGTTGTTGTGGTATTTTCCGAAGGTGAGGAAAACCGTTTTTTGAACGCCCACTTCGGGGAAATCAGTATTGGGTTCGGAAAGTGTTCCTATCAAAATTTCCGGAGAAATAAAAAGAGAATACTTTAAAGTGTCAGGACGTTCCTGTCCAAACAACTTTAAGGTAAATATGATTAATACTAAGGCGAGCTTAATTTTCAACAGCAAAAGTTTCCGTTAATCAAAATAATTGAAAGACTGCCCGTTTTTAATACTCAAAACCGACTCATAGATTAATCTGATTACATTTTCCACATCGTCGCGATGCACCATTTCTACTGTTGTGTGCATATAGCGTAAAGGTAAAGAAATCAATGCCGAAGGCACTCCACCATTGCTGTATGCAAAAGCGTCAGTGTCGGTTCCTGTGGAGCGTGAGGAGGCCATCCGTTGGAATGGAATTTTGTTTTTCTCTGCTGTTTCGATTAAAAGTTCTCTAAGTTTATTCTGAACAGCAGGCGCATAGGAGATTACAGGACCGTCACCAATTTTGGTTTCACCTTCGGTTTTTTTGTCAATCATAGGGGTAGTGGTGTCATGGCATACATCGGTTACAATGGCAACATTGGGTTTTATGGTTTGGGTAATCATTTCTGCACCACGCAAACCAATTTCCTCCTGAACAGAATTGGTTATATACAATCCGAAGGGCAGTTTCTTTTTGGTTTCCTTAAAAAGTCTAGCTACTTCGGCAATCATAAAGCCGCCCATACGATTGTCTAAAGCACGGCAAACAAATTTATTTTCGTTTAAAACGAAAAAAGTGTCAGGATAAGTAATCACACAACCCACGTGAACGCCTAATTTTAAGACTTCCTCTTTGGTGTCGCATCCCACATCTATACATATATTGTCCATCTTTGGGGAAAGTTCTTTGTCCTTGTCTTTGCGGGTATGAATGGCCGGCCATCCAAAAACACCCTGTACAATCCCTTTTTTGGTATGAATGTTCACACGTTTTGATGGAGCGATTTGATGGTCGCTGCCGCCGTTTCTGATTACATAAATCAGCCCGTTGTCAGTAATGTAATTGACATACCACGAAATTTCATCAGCATGACCTTCAATCACTACTTTATATTTGGCTTTAGGATTGATGATGGCCACAGCAGTTCCGTAATTGTCAGTTATAAATTCATCCACATAAGGTTTTAAATAATCCATCCAGATTTTTTGTCCACCAGACTCATAACCCGTGGGGGAAGCGTTGTTTAAATAAGATTCTAAAAATGCAAGTGATTTTTTGTTGAGTATCGATTTGGCCATAGTTCATTTTTTTTTTGACGGGTAAAAATACCAATATTAATATGATTTTAGTAACACAAGACAATATAATATGTAATTTTGGAACGATTTTGGAGTTATCAGAAAGAAATCGCATTTTTATGAGTAGATTGTTTTTTGCCCTTACATTGTTTTTTACTTATTCGATAGTCTCTTTTGCACAGGATGATGATGCCTATCGTTATGTTAAAAATGACACCACAGAGTACATATATATGATTATTGACGGTGACACCATGCCCAGACAGTTTATTGATTTGGATGAGGTGTACTTGTTGAATCAGCTAAAGTTCAATTCTGCAGAAGAGCGTCGCAATTATTTAATACTGAGAAGACGCACCCGTAAGGTATATCCCTATGCCAAGCTGGCTGCTGACAGGCTATATACAATGAATCAGCGGTTAGAAACCTTGGAGTCAAACAGGGAAAGACGCATTTACACCCGTAGAATTCAACAGTATGTAGAAGAAGAGTTTACTGAGGAGTTAAAAAAACTTACTAAGAGTGAAGGAAGAATACTTGTTAAGCTTATCCACAGGCAAACAGGAGAGACAGTTTTTGATTTAGTTAAGGACTTGCGCACCGGCTGGCGGGCATTTTGGTACAATACCACGGCGAGTATGTTTGACATTTCTCTTAAATCTGAATTTCAGCCACATAAAGTCAAAGAAGACTTTTTAATTGAAGACATATTGCAACGTGGTTTTCAGGAAGGCGTCCTGGAATTGCAACATCCGGCATATCCCATCAATTATTTTGATTTGGCCGATAAATGGACGAGTAAATAGTATACACGTTTTTAGTTCAGAAAGTTTTTTTTCTTATCTTAGTAGCCCTGAAAAAAATTTTCATTCTCAAAAATGTAGCAATCAATCAGTTAAGTTTTGACTGGGTTTTTTTGTTGTGTTGAGAAAAAAAACACTTGTTTAATTGAGAATTGGGTGTATATTTGCAGCCGCTTTGAACGGGAGTAAAACCCGCAAAAAACGTGAAGTTCACAGAAAAAATGCCCTTTAAATCTTTTTTCAAAAAAAGTTTTAAAATAAGTTGTTATAAATAAAAAGGGTATTATCTTTGCACCCGCTTTGGGACACAGAGCGGCATTAAATAGAAGACAAGATACTCCTTCGCGTAAAGCTACGGAGTACGAAGA
>NZ_JCBCCK010000044.1:0-4842 GCF_059864935.1 Planktosalinus sp. | reverse complement strand
ACCAAAGGGATGTGTCTTCTATGATTGTTACCAAAAACATGTTTAAATTAATGAGCAAAATTGATTTAAGTTCTAATGACCCCGAGGCAAAAAACTACCTTAAAACGGTCGAAAACTTGGAAAATATCAGAATTTTCACAACAGACAATGCGACAACTGCTGCAGATATGAAAAAAACTGTTGATGCTTACCTAAAGTCATCTACAAGTCTCTCTGAATTAATGCGGGTAAACGACGATGGCAAAAACATTCGCTTCTACATCAAAGAAGGAAAAAATGAAAATTTTGTAAGCGAGTTGTTTATGTTTTTGGAAGATGCTAACAGTAAAGACAGTAAAGCAGTAATATTGAGTATAACCGGAAATATTGATCTACGTGAAATTTCAAAACTCACATCAGATTTGAATGTGCCGGGAAGCGATCAACTAAAAGATATTGATAAAAAGAAAAACTAAAAAGCCATGAAATCAATCGTCTATATCACAACTTTAGCCATAACAGCACTATTGTTAAGTGCCTGCGGAAACGATGCATCCTTGCAAAAGTACATTGTTGAAAAGCAAAACGATTATGGCTTTATCACACTTGATTTGCCTTCGAGTTTGATTTTAGCTGAAGGAAACAACCTGACTGATGAGCAGTTAAAGACAGTAAAAAGTATCAAAAAGGTCAATATTTTAGCCTTACAATTAAAAGAAGATAACAGAGCACTTTATGAAGTTGAAAAAGAAAGGGTTCAAGCAATTTTGAGTGATGATAAATATGAAACCCTTATGAAATATGGTTCCAATGAAATGGGAGCAACTTTAATGTTTACCGGTGATGTTGAAGCCATTGACGAATTGATCATTTTTGCTTCAGATGAGGAAAAGGGATTTGGCCTTTTCAGGGTTATAGGAGACAATATGAATCCTTCTCAAGTAGTAAAATTGATGGACAATGTCAACTCAAATAACTTTGACTTTTCATTTATGAATAATCTGGGAAGTCTTTTAAATTAAGCAATCTAAAACAACAGTAAATAAAAAGTCCTCCGGTGTGGAGGACTTTTTTATTGCGAAATAATAAGTTATTTAATTGGCAAATTGCCTTATTTTACTTTGTTTATGATTGCTGCAAAAGCATCAGGGTGATTCATTGCCAAATCGGCTAAAACCTTACGGTTTAACTCAATGTTGTTGGCTTTTACTTTACCCATAAACTGTGAGTAAGTCATTCCGTGTTGTCTGGCACCTGCGTTGATACGGGTGATCCAAAGTGCGCGAAAATTTCTCTTTTTTGCCCTGCGGTCTCTGTAGGCATAAACCAATGCTTTTTCAACTGCATTTTTTGCAACTGTCCATACATTTTTACGTCTTCCAAAGTATCCTTTGGCTTGCTTCATCACCTTTTTTCTTCTGGCTCTTGAAGCGACTGAATTTACTGATCTTGGCATAATTTAATTGTTTTTTGTAGCAGGCGGGCAAAATCGCCACTTAATTTACTTACTCAGACCTAGTGTCTTTTTTGTAGCCTATCTCCAGGGTTAATAAAATGGTTTAACCTGTAGAATTATTACTTCATTCGAAGCATTAATTTTACATTGTTCTCATCTGCTTTATGTACTATAGTATCATGAGTTAGTCTAAGCTTGCGTTTCTTTGACTTCTTTGTTAAGATGTGGCTCTTAAACGCTTGCTTTCTCTTGATTTTTCCTGTGCCTGTAAGCTTAAAACGCTTTTTAGCACTGGAATTTGTTTTCATTTTAGGCATCTTTCCTCGTTTTAATTATTTATTTCGCAATTTATTTTATTTCGATTTCTTTGGGGCAAGGAACATGATCATTCGCTTTCCTTCCAACTTGGGAAGTTGCTCCACTTTACCCAGTTCGTCCAAATCCTGAGCAAGGCGAAGCAATAAAATTTCCCCTTGGTCTTTGAACACTATTGATCTTCCTTTAAAGAATACAAAAGCTTTTACTTTTGCACCGTCTTTTAAGAATTTTTCGGCATTCTTTTTCTTAAATTCATAGTCGTGGTCATCTGTTTGAGGACCAAATCGAAGCTCTTTTATAACAACTTTTGAAGCTTTTGCTTTCAATGCTTTGTCCCTCTTTTTTTGTTCATAGATGTATTTTGAATACTCCATGATTTTACAAACGGGAGGAGTTGCATTGGGTGAAATTTCAACCAAGTCTAAACCCATTTCTTCAGCCATTCCAAGGGCTTTTTTTGTGGGGTAAACTCCTGTTTCAACATTTTCACCCACAAGGCGTACCTCTTCAGCACGAATCCTTCGGTTAATATTATGCTGGTCTTCCTTAATTATTCTGGGAGAACCTCCACTTCTTTTTCTTCTAATTGCTATGACTTAAAAATTTTAGTTAAACGTTAAATTCTGCTATATTGCTTTTAATTTTCTCTTTAATGTGTTTTATAAAGTCAGAAACGCTCATTGAGCCCAAATCACCGTGACTGTGTTTTCTGACTGAAATTGTGTTTTCTTTCTCTTCCTGCTCGCCAACTATCAGCATATACGGCACTTTGCCGGTTTCTGCCTCCCTGATTTTCTTGCCAATTGTTTCATTGCGGTTGTCAACGAGGGCGCGAATTTCGTCATTTTCCAGCAAATTTAAAACTTTTTTGCCGTAATTCTCATATTTCTCACTCAAAGACAAAATGGAAACCTGAACTGGCATTAACCACAATGGGAAATTTCCACCGGTGTGTTCCAGTAAAATAGCAATAAATCGCTCCATACTTCCAAACGGGGCCCGGTGAATCATTACCGGTCTGTGAAGTTCATTATTGCTGCCTTTGTAAGTTAAATCAAAACGCTCCGGCAAATTATAATCCACCTGAATCGTTCCCAACTGCCAGCTTCTGCCCAAAGCATCCTTAACCATGAAGTCAAGTTTTGGGCCATAAAAGGCCGCTTCACCTTTTTCGATGATAAAATCCAGTTGCTTTTCTTTTGCGGCATTGATGATGGCTTGTTCTGCTTTTTCCCAGTTTTCATCAGAGCCGATGTACTTTTCAGCCTTTTCCTTATCTCTTATGGAAACCTGAGCAGTAAAATTTTCAAAACCTAAAGAACCAAATACATACAATACCAGATCAATTACTTTTTTAAATTCTTCATCAAGCTGATCAGGTGTACAGAAAATGTGTGCATCATCTTGTGTAAAGCCCCTTACTCTTGTTAATCCGTGCAACTCGCCACTTTGTTCATAGCGGTATACCGTACCAAATTCTGCAAAACGCTTGGGCAATTCCTTGTGTGACCAGGGCCTTGAATTGTATATTTCACAATGGTGTGGGCAGTTCATGGGTTTTAATAAAAACTCCTCGCCTTCATTAGGCGTTTTAATCGGCTGAAAACTGTCTTCTCCATATTTAGCATAGTGCCCGGAGGTTACATATAATTCTTTTTGGCCAATATGTGGAGTGACCACCATTTCATAACCGGCCTTTTTTTGGGCTGCTTTTAAAAAGTTTTCAAGCCTTTCGCGTAAAGCGGCACCTTTAGGCAGCCACAAGGGGAGGCCCTGCCCAACCTTTTGCGAGAATGTAAAGAGTTCAAGCTCTTTCCCTAATTTTCTGTGGTCTCTTTTTTTAGCTTCTTCCAGTAAATGAAGGTATTCAGTCAAATCTTTCTGTTTTGGGAAAGAAATACCATAAATTCGTGTAAGCTGTTTGTTTTTTTCATCACCCCTCCAGTAAGCTCCGGCTACATTTAAAAGCTTTACAGCCTTAATGATTCCGGTATTTGGTATATGACCCCCGCGGCACAAATCTGTAAAATCGGCATGGTCACAGAATGTTATAGTCCCATCCTCAAGGTTTTCAATAAGTTCAACTTTATATTCGTTTCCTTGTTTTTTATAGTAATTTAGAGCTTCGTCCTTTGACGATTCCCGCATTGAAAATTCAAATTTTTCTCTTGCAAATTGAAGCATTTTATCCTCAACAGCTTTCAATTCTTTGTCTGAAAAAGAATGGTCTCCAAAATCCACGTCATAATAAAACCCGTTGTCAATTGCAGGACCTATAGTTAATTTGATTCCCGGATACAACGCTTCCAGTGCCTGTGCAAGCAAATGGGCAGAAGAATGCCAGAACGCTTTTTTGCCATCCTTGTCATTCCAGGTGTAAAGAACAAGTCTACCATTTTTAGTCAGAGCAGTTGAAGTTTCAACAGTTTCATCATTAAAAGAGGCAGAAATGACATTGCGTGCCAAACCTTCACTAATACTTTTAGCAACATCCATTGGAGTAGTCCCTTTTTCAAAGGATTTTACACTACCATCCGGCAAAGTTATTTGAATCATATATACAGGTGTCAAATTTCAGGCGACAAAGATAACACCTCTATGGATGCAAAACAATAAAGATGGTTTAATTGCTGTTTTTTATTTGGACGTTCGGGCTTGCTTTCCGTTTCAATCTTTTTTGCGCCACTATATTGGTATAAAAAAAAGATTTCCACTGTAATCAATAATGCAAAACCATTTTCAAATTCAAGTTTATATATTTTTTTGACTTGGTAAACTTGTCGTGTTCAATTGTTTGTAAAACACTTAGTAAACAAGTCAAAAAAATATCCTAAAATAATTGTAGAAGACAAAAACGATTGTATCTTTGCAACCGCAAAAAAGGATACATCTCTTTTTAGACGTTCATTAGCGTGTTTTGATAACTATAAATTACTGATTATTAGTAATTTAAATCTTTTTTCAAAAAAAGTTTTAAAATAAGTTGTTATAAATAAAAAGGGTATTATCTTTGCACCCGCTTTGGGACACAGAGCGGCATTAAATAGAAGACAAGATACTCCTTCGCGTAAAGCTACGGAGTACGAAGA